>NZ_KV826453.1:0-2355 GCF_001835915.1 Streptococcus sp. HMSC034E12 | reverse complement strand
ACACATGATTATAAATATTATAATTCTAATCCGTCTTAACAAAATGGACTGAAAATGTTTTAGTTTTTGACCATCTATGGATTGGTTTGTCTGAAGTTATATTAATAATCATGTTAGGTGTGAATGGATTGATGTAGTACTTGAACACCATAGAATCATTTGCAGGAATGAAGACTTCGTTGATAAACGGAGCTTCAAAATAGTATGGTTCTGGAATATAGACTGGAGGAAATAATAAATCAGCCGATTCAGATATTTGCGAGGGTTGATATTCGTGTCCAAGTATCAGAGAAGCTGGTGTACCGTCTTGATTACATAGTCTAATATCGGTTATTTTGACAGCTGATGAGGAATTATTAAAAACACTAAAACAAACAAAAAATGGATTGCATTCTAATTCTTCAAAAGTTGCGTCTGTAATTTCCAAAGATAATTTATCACGCTGTTTTGTATACCAAACACTGTATAAGGCGACCAATAAAGCAATTAGGGCAATGAGAAAATTCCAGAAATCAAGTGTTTGCCAGAATGGAGTGGTTTCAATTTGCGGTGTCATGACAGTACCTCACGTTTTTATTTTAATTATATCAAATTTCACCAAACTAGAAAGGACACTATGAGCAAAATAGTAACAATGTTTCCTTATCAAGAAAAGGAGATTCTTAGTGAAATAACGACTTTGCAAAAGTCACTGCATTGCCAAACTGAGCATCTGTCTGACCAGCTAACCAAAAAACTTCACCACCTAGAGGACTATAACAGTCCAATTGATGATGAAGCGATTAGATTGGCTGAAGTGACAGCTGAATTTTATAAGTTACTAATCCAGTCTCCTAGTATTGGAGCAGTTGTCAAGGAGATTGAGAGCGAGGGACATATTTCTTAATCAGGAATATCTACCAGGTTAGGAACGCAAAAAAGCCACTGCGGAAACAGCGACTTACCAAAAAATACTACTTGATTATACCACAAACAGAAAGGAGACAATATGGAACTATTCTTTTGGGGTTTTCTTACCGCTTTGTTGATTGTTGCTATTATCTTGCATTTTGTCGCTATCGGGATTGACATAAAGTTTGAAGAACGAAACAACCAATGCAGTAAAAGCGACCCAAGCGGTGAAGAGTGAAAGTTGAAGTTCGGACAAGACGAGGGTTGCCAACAAAACCAAGTAGGTTGATATTCCTACAGCGTTTAAAAGCTCTATAAATAGCTTGGCTGTTTTCTCTGGTATTAGAGTTCTGTATATTCCAAGTTGTATACAATAGCGTATCGAGCCGAAGAAGAGCAGGCAAATAAAAAAGAGAATTAAGCCACTGCTTAATTGAGAAGCAGAAAATGATTTTATGAGTTTGATTAGAACAGTATCGTTTAGAGGGATTATCTTGTATTTGATAGCTTCTCGGAAAAATAACACGGCAAAACCTGGTCCGAAAATGCCAAACAAAACAATATCCTCGGCATAATGAAATTTTGATTTTTTCAAAGTATATACCTCGTTTTTGCTTTATTATATCAAAAAAGCGCGTGGGAAATCACGCGCACACCAAAATATACAACTTGATTATACCAAAAGAAAGAGAGGAACGCAATGCAAGAAATAGCATTATCAAATAATTTAGCGCAGATTGAAGTCCAGATACAGACGTTAACCGAGACGGCCAATAATTCTATTTGGGAAATTGGAAGAAGATTTAATCATGTAAAAGAAAAAGATTTAACACACGGTCAATTCACCGAATGGGTTGAAAAACAAGGATTCCACATTAGAGAAGCTCAAAGGCTTATGAAAATAGCGTCCGATGTTCCAAAAACGACAACGTTGTCGCATTTGGGGGTAAACAACCTTTACCTCATAGCCACTCTTCCAGATGATGAAAAGCAAACACAGCTTGACCGTATCGAAAGCGGCGATAATCCAACAGTTCGGGAACTACAAGAGGTTCGTAGGCAACTCAATCTCGCTAGAGCAGATAACGAAGATTTGCGAGAAAAGAACGAGCGCTTAGCAGAACAGGCTTTGAAAGGGCTTGAAAAGAAAACAGTCACTAAAGAGGTTGTAAAAGAAGTCGTGCCCGATGACTACACGGCAACTAAACAACTCAATAATACGCTTTTGGAAAAGAATAAGAACCTCGTAGATGAACTGGACTCTGTCAAGCGAAGCCTAAAACTCAAAGAAGTGTCTTATCAGTTGCTAGAAAAAGAGACATCAGAAGCGATAGCTTTGAAAGATTCGCTTGAACATCTAAGAGCTGACAAGCAGAAATTAGAAGCTAGCGTTGCTAATGTGCTTGAATTAAGCAACCTAGCGACAGAATTTGAAACATTCTTTGATGAGAGAATGGCGCCGCT
>NZ_KV826452.1:0-93278 GCF_001835915.1 Streptococcus sp. HMSC034E12 | reverse complement strand
TTTTTTATTTTTCTTAAACTTTTTCTTCCAATTTGATAGCTGGCAACATTTATTTGTTTTTGTTAAAGAAGTTCCCATAGCCAAAAATACAAACATTTAATTTTAGAAATGTCATATGAGATGGATATAATTATTAAAAAAAGGAAGCAAGTAACGAGAAATTAACTTATGACTTCTTTACTTTTAGGAAGATGGTGGCTGATATTTTTGAAGTCAGTTGGTTCAGCTAAACAAGTTTATCTTATTGTTACCTTAACTAAAGCAAGAAAAACTATCAATCCAACCTTTTCTTTGGCTTATCAAAATGATAATTTCACCACTTTAATGATTAAATTTAATCGGAAAACACTAAAATTTTACAAAGAGAAACCAATCTACACTCTTGACGAAAACGATTTTTTAGGATAAAATAATAAACGTTGTGGCGGTATAGCCAAGTGGTAAGGCACGGCTCTGCAAAAGCTTGATCGTCGGTTCAAATCCGTCTACCGCCTTTCAGTACCTGACTTATCAGGAATTAACCGAATGAAAAGCCCGTAAAGTCGGGCTTTTTTATTTTTTTGTTCGGTTAAATTAGGTCAAATATAATGAAGTTGGTGGATGAATTTGAGGCAAACATTTTCAACAAGAGTTTATTTTTCATCAAAATAGCACAAAAAATGAGCCAAAACCAATAACTATAAAAATTGATTTCTAGCTCACTTTTTGATTATAATTCAGCAATTTGGTTTAGATTTACTTCGGCAACTGTATCATTCCCGAATAGCGAAATAATCATTTTCACTTTGTTGTTGTCAATTTCGGTGATTTTACCCGTATAATCTGCAAAAGCGCCGTCAATGATACGTACGGTATCGCCAACTTTCACATCAATATCAAATTCTTGAACGGTTTGTCCCATTGAAATCAAGATTTGGCGAATTTCCTCTTCCAAAAGCGGTGTTGGTTTAGAGCGGTTTCCATGTGAGCCGACAAAGCCTGTTACGTTTGGTGTGTTCCGTACGACGAACCATGCTTCGTCTGTCATCACCATTTCTACCAAGACGTAACCTGGGAAACGATTTTCTTCAACTTCTTTGGTTTTTCCGTTTTTCTCCACTTGTACCGTTTGCGTTGGAATTTCTACGCGCAAAATATTTTCCAACATATTATAGGTTTGTGCACGTTGTAAAAGATTTTCTTTTACTTTATTTTCATACCCTGAGTATGTCTGCAAGACAAACCAGCCTTTATCAAAACTGTCCATGAGTTCTTCCTTTCCTAAATAAAAAAGCCTGTGGGCTTCGGTTTCTTTCTAGCCCTATTATACCATAAAAATAGCCAATGCAACCTTTTAACTGCTATTTTTTACAATAAAAACCTACTTGACAAATAGCAAGCAGGTTAAAAATTAAAAGATATTTAACAATCGTACTAAACCTCTTGTAACAAAGAGATCGAAAAGATAAATAATAACAACAAAGAAAGCGGTGTATTCCATGACTGAGATAAAATCTATCCAGCTTTGCTTTCTAGTTGGCCAAGTTGTATCTTTTAACACTTGAAATGTATCTCTGATGAATTTCACAACTTTCTCCTATCTAGTTTCTTTATGAATTGTATATTTACTGCAATGTTTACAATATTTATTTACTTCCAGACGTTTTGGTTTTGGCGTACTACTCAATTTGATTGAATAGTTTCTCGATCCACAAACCGTACACGCCAGACTCGCTTTTTTTAGTGCCATAACGCCTCCATCTTGTTTATTATATCAAGAAAGCCCATTTTTGACAAGTCTATTGGAACCAACTCTTAACCGTGTCCCAAAAATTCTGTGCTTTTTCAGGAATCTTAGCATCGTCAATTGCTTTCTTAGCTTGGTCAACCAAATTCTTAGCTTTATCTTGCACATCTTTCAAGACATCTGAACGATTGTCACTTTGATTCGTAGTGTTATTTGTACCACTCGTATCAACCGGTGCAATACCATTTTTTGCATAGGCATTTTCATCACCGAACTTCGTACCCTTTGTATACGGTAAGATACTATTTGCCACACTTCGGAAAATAGCTGAAGCTTCATTGGCACTTGTGCCTGTCAGATAATGATTTTCATCTGTCTTTGGAAAACCTAACCACTGACTGATAACCACATCTGGCGTGTAACCAATAACCCATTGGTCTCCTGATAAATCTGGGTTAAAGTCAGTCTCTGTCGTCCCTGTCTTCCCAGCCATGTCATAGCCGTAAGGAGCTGCATAAACACCTGTACCATTGGTAAATGTTCCCAGCATCATACTAGTCATTTTTTCTGTTGTTGAGCGGTTGAGCACTCGGGTCGAGGTGGATTTATGAGTTTTAACGACTTGTCCACTAGCATTTTCAATTTTGGTAATCAAATGAGCATCATTCATAACACCATTATTTGCAAAAGTCGAGTAGGCTTGTGCCATTTGTAGCGGATTGGTTGTTACGCCACTACCGAGAGCCACCCCAAGAGTCTGATCCACTTTATCCATATTCAAGCCAAATTTTTTACCATATTCAAAAACTTTTTTCAGTCCCAATTCATTAGCAGCAGCAACCGCTGGAATATTTAAGGATTGCGCTAAAGCCTGATACATTGGCACAGTCGGACTGGATTGAATCCCAGCATAGTTATTCACGGTGTAATTTCCATACGTTGTTGTACTATTATCCAATTCTTTATTGATGGACCAACCTGCTGCAACTGCAGGGCTGTAAACCGCCAAGGGCTTAATGGTAGAGCCCGGACTTCTTGAAGATTGTGTGGCATAGTTAAAACTTCTAAAACCAGCACTGGTACTATTGATTTGGCCGACAAGAGCACGAACACTACCTGTCTTTGGATCAAGTGCTACACTTCCTGATTGAGCTCGTGTACCATCTGCTGCTTGTGGAAATAAATCTTTACGGTCATAAATGACTTGCATGCTAGCTTGGTAATTTTGATCGAGCTCTGTGTAAATGCGATAGCCGTTATTGACAATATCAGCTTCTGTTAAGCCATAATCTCGCACTGCTTCATTGATAACCGCATCAAAGTAAGACGGATAACGATAATCTGCCGATTTTCCTGTATAAGTATCTACCAGTTGACTACCTAAACCATTTGCTGCTGCTTGGTTTGCAGTATTTTGATTGATATAACCTGCTGCTACCATATTTTGTAAAACGGTATTGCGTCGATTCGTTGCGTTTTTTATAGAAGCAAGCGGATTATATAGTTCCGGTCCTTTGAGCATTCCTGCTAAAGTAGCAGATTGGTCGAGGGTCAACTGACTGGCAGATACGCCGAAGTACTTTTTAGAGGCATCTTCTACACCCCACACACCATTCCCAAAGTAAGAATTGTTGAGGTACATAGTGAGAATCTGATTCTTACTATATTTCTTGGTTAACTCTAAGGCGAGGAAAAATTCCTTTGCTTTCCGCTCAATAGTCTGATCTTGAGACAAGTAAGCATTTTTGGCTAATTGCTGCGTAATGGTGGATCCACCACCCGAACGTCCCACTGTCAAAATCGCCATGATAAAACGACTATAGTTAATCCCACTATTTTTATAAAAAGAACGGTCTTCTGTCGCAATGACAGCATGTTGCAAATTCGGACTAATCTGGGACAACTCTACGTAAGTTCCCTTTTGCCCTGACAAACTTCCAGCTTTTTTGCCGTCCTTATCATAAATAGCTGTTGTTGCTTTCAAAGCATTCTGCAAATCATTCACATTAGTGGATTTGGCAACATAAAAGAGATAGCCTCCTGTCACCAAACCAAAACCAAGTCCCAAAATCAAGACAATCTTCGTCAGGTGATAGCGACGCCAAAATCGACGAAATGGGTGTTGAGAAATCGGCTTTTTCCGACTTTTTCCAGACCGGCTCAAATGTGATTCGCTTTCTTCCACCTCTGTCACCTCTTGATGGTGGCGCTCAGGACTGTCCTTTTTAAAATGATTCACTACTATTTCAAATAATTCACTCAATTTTTTCATATCCCTATTCTATCACCTTCTCCATATCCAGACAAGAAAGGACCTCTTATCAAGCGTTTCGTTTAGAAAACTTTAAGAAATTGTTCAAGAGTTAGCTGACTATTTGCAATCATCTACTATTTTGTTACAATAAAATCATGCATTTTACAATTACGATTCCACAAGGTCTACCAGAGATGACAGTCAAAGAACTGCTGGAAGAACATTTTTTGATTCCACGGAAGATTCGCCATTTTTTGCGTATCAAAAAACATGTCTTCGTCAATCAAAAACCGATTAACTGGCAGAGCATTATCCACCCACATGATAAAATTACATTGATTTTTGACGAAGAAGATTATCCAGAAAAGTCTATTTTAATGGGCAAAGCTAATCTTGTGGAAGAATTATACCAAGATGAACACATCATCATTGTCAATAAACCTGAAGGTATGAAAACACATGCCAATGAACCGGCAGAGCTGGCACTTTTAAATCATGTCTCTGCTTATGTTGGAAGTACGTGCTATGTCGTTCATCGCTTGGACAAGGAAACTAGTGGGGCTGTCCTTTTTGCTAAAAATCCTTTTATCTTGCCAATCTTAAATCGGTTGCTAGAAAACAAGGAAATTTCGCGTGAATATTGGGCTTTGGTACAAGGAGTATTCCCCAAAAAACGTCAAATCTATACAGATAAAATCGGGCGTGACCGTCACGATCGGCGAAAACGGCTAGTGGATAACAAAAACGGTCAATACGCTGAAACGCAGGTCAATAAGCTCAAAGAAATTGGAAACAACACCCTTATCAAGTGTCTACTTAAAACTGGGCGAACTCATCAAATCCGTGTACACCTTGCTCATCATGGGCATCCTATCGTTGGCGATCCATTGTACAATCCGCAAAAAGCAAAACGTCTCATGCTCCATGCTCATCGCTTAACGTTCACACATCCTTTTACGCTTGAAAAAATTAGTGTCGAAGCCAGCTCTCAGAGCTTTGAGAAAGGATTGATTTAAAAATAATGGGACTACGAACTAAAAATTGAAAATTTTTAGTTCGTAGTCCCACCCCCGCAAGAGTGCTTAAACAGTTATCAAGCTGTTTAAGGTTGTAGATGAAGAAAACGAAGTTTTCGTCAAACGTACTCTTCCGAGCTTGAAAAGCGAACAGCTTTGATACTTGCTTCGCAAGTTTTATCTGCCACCTCAAAGCAGTGCTTTGAGCAATCATAGTGGCTTGCTGTGCAAGGCTGATTTCCCGCCTTCAACAATTCAGTGAATTGTTGAAGCTACGTTATTCGTTTATTACTAATTCTAATAGAAACTGGGACACTTTTTGCCCAGCCTCATTTTTCTATGCAACAGTAACAACTTTATAAATTGTTTTAGCAAGTGCCACCTGATAATCTTCTGCACTGTGAGTGTGATCGGTCGTGACAGTAGCAACCTTTGTATCTAAATCAATTTGGACATCCGATACACCTTCTAATTTTAGGAAGTGCTCAGTGACGTGTTTTACGCAATTTTGACAAGATATATTTTCTAAAGTAACAATTTGTTTCATGATGAGCTCCTTTTATAATTTTATTTTAAAGCGCCGCAAACGTAGTGCATTGGTAACGACAGAAACAGAGCTAAAGCTCATGGCAAGGCCGGCTAGCATAGGATTAAGCAGCGGACCGCCAAATACATATAAGAGACCCATTGCGATTGGTATTCCTAAGGTATTGTAGGCAAAAGCCCAGAAAAGATTTTCTTTGATATTTTTAATCGTGGCTTGACTGAGGCGAATGGCTGTCACCACATCTAAAAGGTCGCTGTGCATCAAAACAATGTCGGCTGAGTCAATAGCCACATCCGTTCCAGAACCAATCGCAATCCCGACTTCAGCTTGCACCAGAGCAGGTGCATCATTGATCCCGTCACCCACCATGGCAACCTTTTTCCCCTGCGCTTGCAAATTCTTGACGATATCTGCTTTGCCGTCCGGAAATACTCCTGCAATGACTTGATTGACACCAGCTTCTCTTGCAATGGCTTGAGCTGTTTCCTCACGGTCCCCTGTCAGCATCACCACTTCTAAGCCCATTTTTTGCAATTCAGCAATAGCTTTACAGCTATTTTTTTTGATTTGGTCAGCGACTGCTATCAGCCCAACCAATTGTCTATCCAAAGCAACAAACATAGCCGTCTTTCCTTGATGCGATAAGAAAATCAAGTCAGAGATATATTCTCCGAGCTCGACTTGGTATTGTCTCATTAAGTTTTCATTCCCAATTAGAATTTCTTGAGCTTTTACTTGAGCTATAATCCCTTTACCTGAAATCGCTTGAAAATCTGTTACCGATGCTAATGGTATAGCTTCCGCTTTAGCGACTTCTAAAATAGCAATTGCCAGCGGATGTTCTGAATGTTGCTCACTACTTGCAAGCGAATGTAGCAATTCTTCCCGTGTGACATCACCAAAAGTCAACGCATCCGTCAAACTTGGCTTCCCTTCTGTAATCGTACCTGTCTTATCCAGAACGACAACATCTACCAAATGAGTCGCTTCAAGAGCCTGCCCCGACTTAATCAAGACGCCATTTTCAGCACCCTTCCCCGTGCCGACCATAATAGCCGTCGGAGTAGCTAGCCCAAGCGCGCAGGGACAAGCAATGACCAACACCGCAATAAAGATAGAAAGCGAGAATTGCAAACTTTCTCCCGCCAGAAAATACCACAACAAAGCTGCTAAAACTGCCAAACTCAAGACAATTGGTACAAAATAGAGCGAGATCTTATCTGCCATAGCCGCAATAGGCGCTTTCGAGCCTTGCGCTTCCTCTACCAAATGAACAATCTGAGCTAAAGTTGTGTCCGAACCGACTTTAGTTGCTTCATAGTCAATAGAACCCGTTTGATTCATAGTGGCACTGGTAATCACATCTCCGACATTTTTTTCGACAGGAACACTTTCACCTGTCATCATGGACTCATCTACATAGGTCTGTCCAGAGATAACCATACCGTCTACCGGCATACGTTCTCCCGGTTTAATCCGCACAATATCTCCAACCTTGATGTCTTCTGTATCAATTGTTACGACTTCGCCATAGCGAATAACGGTCGCTTGGTCGGGTACCAAACTCATCAAACTTTGAATCGCTTGTGAGGTTCGACCCTTGGCATTGGCTTCCAGATATTTCCCCAGTAAAACAAGAGTGATAATCACACCAACTGATTCAAAATACAACTGGTGTACAAAAGTATGATGCCCCAGTAAAACTTGAACGACCGAGTACAAACTATACAGAAAGGCTGAACTCGTTCCTACAGCAATCAAACTATCCATGTTTGGATGCCGTTTTACCAAATTCCGAAAACCACGTACATAAAAACCGCGACCAACCCAAATCGCTGGCAAAGTAAGGAAAAATTGCGCCAATACAAAGGCAATGGGATGCGTCATGTGATCTAAAAAGGAGGGTAACGGCAAGCCAATCATGCTCCCCATTGAAATATAGAGGAGTGGCACGGTCGCTCCTGCCGCAAACCAAATCTGACGCGCCATTTGGCGCACATTTTCTTGCTTTTCAGTGACTTGCTTCGCATAATCAGACTGCCTTTGTTCTCCCTTTTCTGTCGCTTGGTAGCCCGCTTCTTTCACAGCGTCTAAGACTTGCTCGCTTGCAAATCCTTCTTTTGGAAAAACTGTCAATTTTTCCGTCGCCAAGTTCACCATGGCTTCTTCTACTGTTGACAAATCGTTGACGACCATTTCAATGGTCATCGCACAAGCTGCACAGGTCATGCCGGATAATTTATACTCTTTTTTGTCTTTTTCCATTTCTTACTCCGCCATTTTCGATTGATTCGTGTCATCTTGACAATGCGCACCACAAGTACATTGACCTGGTGGACAATTGCACTGAATCGTCTCCGGCGCTTGTACCTGCTTTTCTTTTACAACATCTAGGATTCGAGACAAATCTATTTGACTGAATTGATTGCTTTCTAGTATTGAAACTACTAAATCGCCATGCTTGGTATTGCACATATTACCAAGCAAGGTACGCCAACTATTTTCCAAGTGTTCATCTTCTAAAATTAACGCATCATAGTAAAATTTCCCCTCAATCTTTTCCATTGAAATAAACTCTTTGGTTTTCAGACGATTAAGTAAGGTTTTAACAGTAGCCGGTTTCCAATCAAAATCAGCTTCTAAACGCTCCACCACCTCAGTACTTCTGCTATGAGGATACGCCCACAAAACACGCATAACTTGCCATTCTGCCTGACTAATATTTTGTTGTTCCATTTTGTTTCATCTCTTTTTTGATTACAATTGTAATTTTCGATTCTTTTATAGTTTACATCTGTAATCAGAGTTTGTCAAGCAAAAAAATCGAGAAGATTGCTCAACTCGATTTTTCTCTTTCTGTATAAAAATTTGTGGTTTTATCAATGCGCAAGCATTTCTTGAGCGATTTCTTGTCCACTTAATTTCGTTGGGTAGTAAGTTGGCCAATTTTCTAATTCGTTAAAGAGGGCTTCTTGGCTTTCACCGCCGTAGAAGATATGGAAATGCGCTGCTTTCGTTGGTGCAATATTATGGTCGCTAAACTGAACATATTTATACTTACCTGCATCTGGGTCTGTCGCTTCAAACATGAAACGCACGCCTCGGTTTCCTTTAGAGTACGTCAATGTATGCTTACCAACATATTTATAAGTATATTTCTTCTTTTGTCCGTTGACTACAAATTCCATAGTCTTATCTGTGATATTGATATGAGACACATCTGTCTTGTAGCCTTTTTCATAATACGCTTTGTACTCAGTAGCTGTCATCTTACCGCTTAATTTTGCTTTGTAATCAAAGACTTGGTCTAAAGTTCCATCTTGCAAATATGGATAAACGGATTGCCATTGACCTGCATAGTCAGACAACGTACGGTCTTTGACAGCACTATCTTCAAAGTAGCCATTTTGTACAGTCTTTGTATTTTTTTCTTTTTCAGCAGAAATTTCAGTACCAGCTTGATCTGTCGTCTTTTTCAAAGCTTTCAAGTTTGATTGCATGATGGAAATGTAGTCTGCTCCATCTTTTGTTTGCTTTTCAGTTAAACTTTCAAGCGGATTAAGCACATCTAACTTCACACCCGTTTCTTTTGCCAAAGTAGATGCCAGTGCTTGAGAAGCATTTTCTTCAAAGTAAATGTACTTGATATTGTTTTTCTTAATATATTTTGTCAATTCAGCCAAACGTGCCGCTGAAGGCTCACTATCTGGTGAAAGTCCTGAAATAGGCACTTGCTTCAAACCGTAGTCTAACGCTAAATAACGAAAGGCTGCGTGCTGTGTCACAAAGCTCTTTTGTTTGGCATTTGCCAATCCCGCTGTGTATTCCTTATCCAGAGTTTCTAATTTCTTAATGTAAGCTGCTGCGTTCTTTTGGAAAGTCGCTTTCTTATCGGGATAGCGTTTACTTAAGCTGTCACGAATATTTTCCACCATTTTAATAGCACGTTTTGGTGATAACCATACATGAGGATCGTATTCATGATGATGTCCTTCTTTACCATGATCATGATCTCCTTCCTCTTCTGTACTAGGAAGTAGCAACATCTTCCCAGTCGCCTTCACCACATTCACTTTACCTTTTTTCAAGGTTTTAAGCAATTTTGGTACCCAAGTTTCCATATTTTCATTTTCATATACAAAAGCATCTGCATCTTGAATCGTTGCAACTGCTTTGGCAGAAGGCTCGTATTCGTGCGGTTCTGTTCCTGCACCAATCAAGAGTTTGACATTGGCAGTATCGCCTGCTACTTGCTTGGTAAATTCATAAACTGGGTAAAATGTTGTGACAACATTTAATTTCCCATTTGCACTTTTTTGATTGGAACAAGCCACTAAAAAGAGACTTAGTAAGCTTGCTACTAATAGACCAATTTTCTTCATTTTTCACTCCTATTTGATAAATTTTTTTAATAGATTCACTATTAAAAATACACCGACAAAAATAATCGTAATACTTGCACTGGCTGGCGTTTCAGCATAGTAAGAAATATACAATCCAGCAATCATACCTACAAATCCAATAAAATTCGCTAATAAAATGACCGACTTGAAATTTTTCCCAAGTCGCAAAGCAATACTTGCCGGCAACACCATAATGGTCGATACCAACAGCGCACCTGCCGCTGGAATCATGAGAGCAATGGCAACACCTGTCACGATATTAAATAGAATAGACATAGTACGCACAGGTAGACCGTCCACAAAGGCTGTATCTTCATCAAAGGTCAAAATATACATTGGCCGAATGAAGAGAAAAGTCAACACAAGTACAATCGCCGCAATAACAAACAGCGAAATCACCTGCTCCGTACTAATCGTAACAATAGAACCAAACAAATATTGGTCTAGGCTCATGGAACTGGAGCTTTTGCCCCTGCTCATCACAATCAAAGCAATAGCAAGTCCTGTCGACATTAAAATGGCTGTTCCGATCTCCATGAAATCTTTGTAGATAGTGCGCAAATATTCTAGAAAAACTGCCGCAATCATCACGATAATGACTGTTGAAATTGTAGGTGAAATACCCAATACCAAGCCAAATGCAACTCCTGAAAGCGACACATGACTAAGTGTATCACTCATTAAACTTTGACGACGTAGAATTAAAAACGTTCCTAACACAGGTGAGAACAAACTCATAGCAATCACAGCCAGAAAAGCCCGTTGCATAAAATCATAAGTTAGTAAATTAAACATGGCTCACCTCCTGATCACTCTCGTGAACATTGAAGCACCGCCATGGCGAATCTTGATTTCGCACCAAATGAATATTGCGGTCCGCATATTTTCTAACTTCCTCTGGATCATGCGTAATCATCAGCACAGCCTTGCCGTGCCGATGCGCACTATGGTGCATTAAATCATAAAATTCATCCTTGCTACCAGCATCCATCCCCGTTGTCGGCTCATCCAAGACAAAAATATCCGGATCCGAAGCAAACATTCGTGCAATGACCGCCCGCTGCTTTTGCCCACCCGAAAGCGAGCCAATCCGCTTGTCTCGATGTTCCCACATGCCAACGGCGCCCAGACTGACCTTGATATGTTCTTCATCATGCGCATTCAAACGACGAAACCATCCTTTACGCGGATACCGACCTGATTTAACAAATTCATAGACGGTGCTTGGAAAACCCGCATTAAAACTAGCGATTTGCTGCGGCAGATAAGCAATCCGCAACTTCTTGCCAGCTGTATTCGTCTTAGAAATCGTCACCTTACCAAATCGAGGCTGCAAAATCCCAAGACTAGCCTTGATCAAGGTCGTTTTTGCTGCTCCATTTTCACCTGTCAAAGTCACAAACTCACCACTATCCACATAATAGTTAATATGCTCCAACACAGGCTCTTTGTCATAATAGAAGGACAAATCTTCAACTGTGATATATCTCATTTTCCGATTTCTCCTACTAAGGTTCCCAAGAATTTTTGAATGGTTGCTTGCTCATTAGGAGTGTATTGATTGGCGATTTTTTCGTAAATTTCCAATGTATGCTGATGATGCTGATGATGCTCCGCGGCAACTGGCTTCGCTAATTCTGTCAACCGATAAAAAATAACACGCGCATCTTTCTGATCCTTGAAGGGTTCTAGCAGTTCTTGTTTGATGAGCGATTTGATAGCCTTTGTTACAGCTGCCTGACTGACGTTTAAGCACTTTGCTAACTCTGAGTTTGTCAATGACTCCTCAGACAGCAACATTAAGATGTGCTCTTGGGTATTTGTCAAAGGCATTTCACTTGTACAAGAACCAATCAAAATCTCATGCTGATTCTCGGCTTTTAAAATGATTTCATTTAAGAAATGATCCATTTCATGTGCTAATTGACTCATGTTGCTCCTTTTCTGATTAACCAGTTAATTCTTTACTAGTTAAGTATATCATAAAGAAAAAAAGAGTCAAGTGAAAATTTCAGCTTCTCTCCTATCAAAAAAGGCTTGAATATCATTTCAAACCTTTATATAGCTTCTTTCGCGTTCGTTTTTTCCACGAAAATGGCTCTGAATCTTCTTTAGGATGCTTCAACCCTTCAAATCCAGTACCTTCTAAACTAGTAACTCATTTATTTGCCAAGCTTTTGATATAGTCTTTCGTTCCATCTCGGATAAATTCCTGCGGTGACGCACCATTCAACCATAACAAGTTTGTATGTGGCTGCCAAACAAAGTAATACGAAACACCCGTTTCCACCGAACGGTACTGCAAAAAATGAACACTCTTCTTACTCACCCAGCTATTTACTAATAAATAGAGCTGCTGCCGATACAACATCTTCTCACCTTTATAAAAGATTTTCAAAGAAAGAGTTGAATAATAAATCGTCTGACTCTCTGTTTTCCGAATGAGAAGGTAACTTCCTATCGGAGAATCCGTTGAATCCGTCGGAAAAATATAAGGTAAAAGGAAAAATAAAGCCGGATACAAAACAAAAATGGATAGCACACGCCACATCTCACATAAAATACTTCTCCGAAACACAAAAGTTACAACACGAGATAGACTGATAGAAGTCAGTGCTATGACTAGTACCGAAAGAACAAACTTTTTCAATACTCGCAGTACATTTCCAATCTGAATTCTCAAAGAATGAGTTCTTACCATCACCTGGGAAGCAAGCAATATCTTTTGTTGGTACAAGCCATATCGTTTTAAACATTCATCATGCGTATGATTTCCCATATAAAGAATCAACCTTGTTTGATGGAGCGTATCAGCGTAGTAAACGTGACTCTGATATGACTAAAATAAAGGGTGAAAATTTGTCTGATGGTTTTGAAGAGTAAGTTAAAAAAGTATCGTGCTAGATATAATTTAAATCAAGAAGAATTAGCAAACAATGTTGGTGCTTCTAGGCAAATGAAAAGTCTTATTGAAAGAGAAAAAATTAGACTTGTTCGGTAACTCAAAAGTGGTATACTAAAGCTATGGAAACAACATACGAAAAAGCCTTAAAATTAAACTCAGAGAATTTCAAATTGTTGATAGGTGTTAAAAAAGCGACGTTTCAACTGATGCTTGATTGTCTCACTGACGCTTATCAAGAGCAACACCGAAAAGGAGGACGCCCACGCCGTCTAAGTATGGAAGACCAACTTATCATGACCTTGCGCTACTTACGCTATTACCCCACTCAACGCTTGTTGGCACTTGATTTTGGTGTAGGTGTGGCAACTGTCAATGAGACCATTACATGGGTAGAGGACACCCTTCGTTCTTCAGGTCTCTTTGATTTAGACCACTTGGAAGCACCTAGCGCCACTGTTGCCATTGATGTCACTGAAAGTCCTATTCAACGCCCTAAAAAAACCAAAGCAAGAATTATTCTGGTAAAAAGAAAAGACATACCATAAAAACTCAAATCATGCTTGATTTGACTAGCCATCGTGCTTGTCAATTGGCTTTTTCAGATGGCCATACGCATGATTTTACCCTTTTTAAAGAGAGTATTGGCTATAGTTTGCCCCAAAATACCCTTGTTTTCGTAGATTTAGGGTATTTAGGCATCTTGAAATTTCACGAAAATACCTTTATTCCTGCTAAGCGTTCTAAACATCACCCCTTAACCCAAGAGGATAAGCAGTTGAATCGCAAGATAGCTAAAATGCGTATTGAAGTTGAGCACTTTAATGCAAAATTTAAAACCTTTCAAATCATGGCACAGCCCTATCGTAATCGTAGAAAACGGTTTGAATTAAGAGCTGAGTTGATTTGTGGCATCATCAACCACGAGATGATGTAGTTACCAAACAAGTCTAATTTTGGAATGACAGGCTAAAAACTTCCGTTGGAGGTTTTCACTCCTCAAATCAAGTCACAAGCATCTGCGTTTAATTTTCAAAGAGGGTTATTTATGAAAGGTCACGGTCATTTTAGTTCCTAATCCTAGCTGACTTTCCATCTTAATATCGGCATGATGTTGATTGACCGCATGCTTGACAATGGATAGCCCCAGGCCAGTGCCACCCAACTTCTTCGAGCGACTCTTATCAACCCGATAGAAACGCTCAAAAATACGTTCCTGCTCATCTTTGGCAATCCCAACTCCTGTATCTTGTACCGTCAGAACAATCTTGTCCTCATTCGAGGTGATACCGACAGTCACATCTCCCTTATCACGGTTATAGATAATAGCATTATCACAAAGATTATAAATCAAGGAATGAATAAGGGCATGATTACCGGTAATATAAGCTGGTTTCCCTAATAAATGCAAGTTGATATGACGTTCATTTGCCTTAGCAGATAGACTCTCTAAGACTTCCTCTGATATCTGATAGAGATTAATGGGTTCCATAGCTAACTCTTCTGACTCATCAAGATGTGACAGTTTAATAATATCTTCTACCAACTGAATCATACGTTGAGACTCACTGTGGATTTTCTCAGCGAATTGTGGAACATCTTTTTGCGCAACAACATCACTAGCCAACATTTCAGAATACCCAGAAATCAGATGCAAAGGTGTTTTCAGTTCATGAGAAACGTTTGCTGTAAATTCACGGCGCAGCTGCTCTGCCTGAAGTTGCTCTGTGACATCAAAGAAAAGAAGCGCTAAACCAGTCACCTTATCCTCAGACTGAATAGGACGCACCATAACTTTGTAATGCGAGTCATCTAATTGCAAAATCCCTTCTTGCTTGCGACCTTGAAGACCTTTTTCAAGCCAATTATTTAGTGATAGGTTACGGATAATTTGTAACATATCTTTTCCCAAACACGTTCGATCAGTCTGTAAAATATCCTGTGCTGCTTGGTTGATACTGATGATGCGACAGTTATTGTCTAACAAAATCATGCCTTCTTTAATTTTAGAAATAATGGTGTCAAATTCTGATTGACGTTGCTCTATCACAACTTCTCGCTCAGTGACTTCCTTTTGATGTCTGGCAATCCGTCTTAGAAGGGGGGAAATTTCTTCATAGGCATCATTTTCAAGTGGATGATCAAGATCCAGCCGATTCAATGGTTCCACGACACTCTTAGCAATAGAACGTGAAAGCCATAGAGAGAGGAAGAAGGCCAATACAAGAATAAGAGCTAAAGGCTGGACCATCCGAAACAAAAGCACTAAAATACTATGTCTAGTCACAGATAAACGAATAACAGTTCCATTATCCAAGCGCTGAGCAGAATAAAGAGACTGAGTGGTTAAAATTTTCGAGTAGCGAACACTCTCACCGTAACCATCTTTCAAAGCTTCTTTGATTTCTTCTCGATTAGCATGATTGTCCATGGTCTGTGCATCGGACTCATTATCATAGAGAACCTTTCCTTGATTGTCAACCCAAGTGATTCTGACATTTGACATTTTGAGCTCATTAAAATAATCTTGGCCTTCTAGAGAAACCCCTTGAGCAGCTAAGGCTGTCTCCGTCTGCAACTGCTCCTTTTGTACTTGAGTAAAATAACCATAAAGCAAGCCAACAACCATAAATAGGGTCACCAGAAGAACGCCTAGCGTGGCAAAAAAAGTTGAACGAAAGATTTTCTTAATCATCTGTTACCTCCAAACGATAACCAACGCCACGAACTGTCTTAATCAGATGACTAGCATCTCCAAGTTTCATGCGAAGGGTCCCAATATGGACATCAACTGTTCGTGTTTCTCCGATAAAGTGTTCTCCCCAAACTTTATCCAAAAGTTCCTGCCGTGTAAAAACACGGTCAGGATTTAACATCAATAAAGATAGCAGTTCAAATTCTTTCAGAGTTAATTCGATTTTTTGCCCATTTTTTCTAACCGTGTAATTTTTTGAATCCAGAGCGAGATTTTTTATTGTCAAATGAGTTTCCTGTTCCTGATTGGATGTACGTCTGAGGACTGCTTTAATGCGAGAAATCATTTCCATCATACCAAAAGGTTTAACCAAGTAGTCATCTGCGCCCAAATCTAATCCTTTGACTTTATCGAATTCTGTTCCTTTGGCAGTTGTCATGATTACTGGAATATCTTTTGTCATGCCATTTTCGCGTAGGGATTTCAAAATGGTCAATCCATCATCTATAGGCAGCATGATATCTAACAGTATAAGTTTTGGTTGCTCTTCTTCCATGGCTTTCCAAAATAGAAGGGAGTCAGGGAAACCCTGAGCCTCAAACCCTGCTGTTCGTAAAGTATAAAGCATCAGTTCTCGGATATCATCATCGTCTTCAACGCAGTAAATCATGTTTCTTCTCCATTCAGTTCACCAGTGATTGAAAAAATTACCCACTTAGCGACATTGACGGTATGGTCACCAATTCTTTCCAAATATTTGGCAATCATCAAAACATCAATAGTATATTCACCATCATTTCCAAGTTCAGCAATATGGGCAATTAAACTTGCCTTTATTGTATCAAATTCTTTGTCCACTGTGACATCTTTTTGGATAACTTTTAAAGCTAAAGCCTCATCATCATGGACAAAGGCATCCACACTGTCTGTTACCATATTGACAACGTGTTTAACCATTTGCTTGAGATGGCGAAACTCAGCTCCTTCATGAACATGACCATCACCAATAATATCAGCAATTTCAGCAGATTGTGCACCAATACGCTTCATATCATAAACCATTTTCAAGGCAGCTGAAATACGTCGCAAATCCTTGGCTACTGGCTGTTGACGAAGCAATAGTTTAAGACATTGTGATTCAATATCTCTTTCCATCTGCTCAATTTTTTGATAGGTTTTACTGACATCATTGACCAGATGCTGATCATTTTCACTGATGGGCATTAAGGATTTTGAAATGATATCTTCACATAAAGACCCCATCAAAATTAAATTGGTATTGAGTGCATGCAGTTGATTTTCAAAGGTTGAGCGTATCATCCGAATCTCCCTGTTATATAATTTTCTGTGCGTTCGTCTTGTAGCATTGAAAATAGTTGGCTTGTTTTGTTGTACTCAACAATTTCTCCCAATAGGAAGAATGCTGTCTTATCAGAAATTCGCACAGCTTGTTGCATGTTGTGGGTCACCATGACGATAGTATATTTCTTCTTGAGTTCAATAACCAAATCTTCAATTTTTGCTGTTGAAATCGGATCTAAGGCACTTGTTGGTTCATCCATGAGGAGGACGTCAGGTTCAATGGCCAAAGCTCTAGCAATGCAAAGCCGTTGCTGTTGACCACCAGACATTCCAAGAGCAGATTTATTGAGGCGATCTTTGACTTCATCCCAGATAGCGGCTTGTTTTAAGGAACGCTCCACAATTTCATCCAATTGAACTTTATTGTGAATGCCATGAGTTCGAGGCCCGAAGGCAATGTTGTCATAGATACTCATCGGAAATGGGTTTGGTTTTTGAAAAACCATACCTACTTTTTTACGAAGGACATTGATGTCCAAATCGCGATACACATCTTCTTTATCTAATGTGACCTCTCCAGTAATGCGGCAATTTTTCACCAAATCGTTCATTCGGTTAAGACTTTTCAGTAAGGTCGATTTTCCACACCCTGATGGACCAATGAAAGCTGTAATTTCATTGCTGGCAATTTCCAAATTAATGTTTTTTAAAGCCTTAAAGTCTCCATAGTAGAGATCCAAATTTTTAATTTCTATTTTATTCATCGCTTGTTTTACTTCCTAATCGTCTAGCAATCAAACCCGACACTAGATTAATGATAATAACTAATACTAAGAGAACAACTGCTGTAGCATAGGTTTGATTGACATAAAGTCCCTCTCCTGAGATGGCATACATATGCACAGCCAAAGTCCGTGACGAACTGAAAACACTCTTAGCCACTTCAGCAACCGTACCTGCCGTAAAAATCAAGGCAGCCGATTCTCCCACAATTCGCCCGATCGCTAAAATAATTCCTGAGAAAATTCCCGGCATGGCGCTAGGAAGGACAATTTTAAAAATTGTTCGAAGTTTGCCCGCTCCAAGTGCAAAAGCCCCTTCACGATAAGAGTCTGGTACCGAAAGCAAAGCTTCCTCTGTTGTTCGCATAATCAGAGGCAAAATCATGATACTAAGTGTAACAGCTCCTGACAGCAAGGAAAGTCCCATGTGAGCGAACTTAACAAAGAAAAGGGCACCAAACAGTCCATAGATGATGGAGGGAATCCCAGAGAGCGTTTCGGTTGCGATCCGAATAACACTAACAAAAGGGTTATCCCGGCGCGCATATTCTGCCAAATAAATAGAAGCCCCTATACCAATAGGTACGGCAACACTTAATGCCAATATGGTCATAAAAATCGTATTGATTAAGGCCGGTAACAGAGAGACATTCTCACTATTGTAAGTCCAAGCAAACAAACTCATGTTTAAATTGGGCAAGCCTTTAACCAGAATGTAGCCTACCGTGAAAGCAATACCTACAAAAGTTGCCAAAGCAGCCCCATAAACTAAAAAGTACAAAATTAGTGACACCAGATCCCGCCGACGTGACTGCCAATTTTGCTTGAAACTGCGGTGATTGATATTTTCCATACTCACTCCTCTTTATGTAACAACGAAAAGCTGATATTAATGATTAGGACAAATATAAAGAGAACAACAGCTGTCCCTATGAGAGCTTCTCTGTGAAGACCACTAGAGTAACCCATCTCCATAACAATATTGGTTGTCATAGTTCTGACTCCTGATGTCAAGGAATCTGGCAAGACAGCTTGGTTACCTGCAACCATGATAACTGCCATAGTTTCTCCGATTGCACGTCCAACCCCTAAAATGACAGCCGCCAAAATTCCTCGCTTCGCTGCTGGCAGTACCGCAAAAAAGATGCTACGCTCATGGGAAGCCCCCAGAGCTAAACCACCTTCATAATACGACCTGGGAACAGCACGAATAGCAGCCTCAGAAACACTGATAATAGTTGGTAAAATCATCAAACCAAGCAAAATCGAGGCGGTAAGAACCCCCATGCCAAAGCCACCGATGTTATCACGAACAAAGGGAACTAAAACAACCAAACCAAAGAAACCATAAACAACCGATGGAATTCCTGCCATGAGGTTAATAGCCGCCTTGAGTGGTCTGTAGATGACTTCAGGACAAAAAGAAGACATAAAAACTGCTGTCAAAACTCCAACGGGTACTCCAACAATAAGAGCCCCTGCTGTCACATAAAGTGAGCCTACAATCATTGGAAAAATACCAAAAAGATTATTAGCCGGTCTCCATACCGTCCCGAAAAGAAAGTTACCTAAGCCAATTTTGTGAATAGCAGGAATCCCACTCGAAAACAAAAAGAGGCAGATTAGTAGTACGGATAGAACAGAAATGCAGGCGGTAAGGAAAAATACCGCTTGCATCATTTTTTCTTTTGTATGATTCATTCATGACCCCTTAGTCTGAAAGACCGTCCCAGCTTGTTGTCTTACCTGTAAAAATAGTCTTGACTTGTTCGCTTGTTAAGCCATCAACTTTGTTATCTTTATTAACAATAACAGCAATACCATCCATCGCAATAACTGTTGAGCTGACTCCTTTAGAGGTTTCTTCATCTTTCAAATCACGTGACGCCATTCCAATATCAGCTGTTCCCTCAATAGCATTTGTGATACCAGTTGAAGAGTCGCTTTGTTGAATTTCTACTTCAACCTTAGAATTGACTTTGCTATAAGCTTCTTTTAATTTTTCCATAACTGGTGTGACAGAGCTTGATCCTGAAACGACAATCTTGCCAGAATCAACTGAAGATTTATAAGCTTTGGTATCGTCAAGTGGAATGTAACCATTTTCTTCTACGACAGCTTGACCACCAGAGCTTAAAATAAAGTTGATGAAATCTTGAGCAGCTTCACTTATCTTATCTTTGGTAACAATGTTAAATGGTCGAGAAATCTTGTAGCTTCCGGATTTAATATTGGCAACACTTGCTTCAGTACCATCAATTTTCAAAACCTTGACGGTATCATCCAAAGAACCTAGCGAAGCATAGCCGATGGCTGACTTATCTCCAGCTACTGTCGTTAGCATAACAGAGGTCGAGTTAGTAACAATGGCTTTGTCCGTTGTCAAATCAACCTTTTCACCATTTTGCTCTTCTTGGACTCCGAAAAGTTCAACAAAGGCGCCGCGCGTCCCTGAACCATCTTCACGGGAAACAACGCTGATATTACCAGATGCAGATGAAGAAGCAGACGAAGAGCCCCCGTTTGATTTACCACAAGCTGAAAGTCCCACTAGAGCCGTCAAACCAGCTAAAGCCAGTACTGAAAACAATTTACATTTTTTCATGATGTTCTCCTTTAAAATCTTTACAATGACCATTATAGAGAGCAAACATCAAATCTATTACCATACTTTTGTAAAGTTTTTGTAAAATCAGCACCAAACGCTCGCTGTTCTCACACAGTTAAATAGGCAGTTGCTTTAAAAAATGCTATAATAAATGAAGCTTTAAGAAATACCCAAAAGGCAAAATAAGGCAACGAAAATTTAACCAGAGAGTCTAAACCCTTGATACGAAAGGAATCTTAAAAATCTTATGATGAATATGCAGCAAATGATGAAGCAAGCACAAAAAATGCAAAAACAGCTAGAAAAGAAACAAGCTGAGTTGGCAGAAACAAATTTCACTGGTAAATCAGCTCAAGAGCTCGTTACCGTAACTTTCACAGGTGATAAAAAACTGGTTTCCATTGATTATAAAGAAGCTGTCGTTGATCCTGAGGATGTCGAAACCCTACAAGATATGACTGCACAAGCCATCAATGATGCACTCAGCCAAATTGACGAAGCAACTATAGTAGATTGAAATAAGATGTGAACAAATTGATTAGGAAAGTCAAATTAATGTATAGAAATATTTTAGCAACCATGGCGTACTGTTCTAGATTCAATCTACTATAAAAAAACAATGGGAGCATTTGCAGGTAAATTACCATTCTAGAAAACAAAAATGGATTGGCAGAGCCAGTCCATTTCTATTTGTCATGATATGGTTTGATTTTCATTGAGTATTAGTCCAAGGGATCTACAAACCAAATTGTAAATTGAAGAAATTCTTTTTCTTGCTCCAATCGGTAACAAAAACCTTGTTTTTCCAGAATTTGTTTGACCAAGTAAAGTCCTACCCCTGTCCCCCCATCTTCTTTAGCTCTGCTAAAATCTGGACGATAGAACGGAAGAAATAATTTGTCTAGTTCTTCCTTGTCAGGTAAATGCTCTGCTTGATTTTCAATTCGTAGATAATGCTCCGTTAAACTTACTCGGATAGCCCCTCCTTCCTTTGTATAACGAAAGGCATTATCCAAAAGATTCTTTATTGCTTTTACAAAATAAGTTGAATTAAGGCTGACCCATACTGGCTCAAGATTTACGATGAATTGGTAAGAATGGACTTTTGTAAGTGCCTCATAGGGCGTCAAATACTGCTCTATCAGTTCTTTCAAATCAACTCGCTCTTGCTTAACTTTCAAACTGAGATCCAAATTTGTGGCTTCCAAGATGGAACAAACTAACTGTGATTGCTCTTGCAAAATGTCTCGACATTTCTTCAAATAAGTCTCGTGATCTTTAAACTCTCCGACGTTATAAATCATGCCCTCTACAAGACCTAACATACTAGCAATGGGCGTTTTTAACTCGTGAGCAGTTATTCGCAAAAAATCAGCCTGCTCCTCTTCACGCGCCGCCCTTTTTACATTTTCAGCTCTTAATTCTTCAATACTTGTCAGGGTTCTGTTGCAAAGTTTTAAATCTACTATCAAATAAGGTAGAATAATAGAAAAAGATAGCAGGAGGAATGACGATGAATCATTTTAAAGGAAAGCAATTTCAGCAGGATGTGATTATTGTAGCCGTGGGCTACTATCTTCGTTATAACCTTAGCTATCGTGAAGTTCAAGAAATCTTATATGATCGTGGCATTAACGTTTCTCATACGACGATTTATCGTTGGGTGCAAGAATATGGCAAACGACTCTATCAAATTTGGAAAAAGAAAAATAAAAAATCCTTTTATTCATGGAAAATGGATGAAACGTACATCAAAATTAAAGGAAAATGGCATTATTTGTATCGAGCCATCGATGCAGATGGTTTAACCTTGGATATTTGGTTACGTAAAAAACGGGACACACAAGCAGCCTATGCTTTTCTTAAGCGGTTAGTGAAGCAGTTTGATGAACCGAAGGTTGTAGTCACAGATAAAGCCCCCTCTATTACAAGTGCCTTTAAGAAACTAAAAGAATACGGCTTTTATCAAGGGACAGAACATCGTACCATTAAATACCTGAATAATTTGATTGAACAAGACCATCGTCCAGTAAAGAGACGCAATAAATTCTATCGAAGTTTACGCACTGCCTCTACCACGATTAAAGGTATGGAAGCCATCCGAGGATTATATAAGAAAACCCGAAAAGAAGGCACTCTCTTCGGGTTTTCGGTCTGTACTGAAATCAAGGTATTATTGGGAATCCCAGCTTAAATCATAGATACCGTAAGGGATTTTATTCTTTATTTAAAACTTTGCAACAGAACCCTATCACTCTTTCTATTGTAGAATTATTTCTATTATATATTATAGCACAAACTATTAACGGTGGTTAATTTATATTTTTATAATGGTTAATATTTGGTGCTATTTAAACAATAAAATGCTTAGAATAGCTAAAATCGCAGGTCCGCCCTGAGTCAAGATGATTTTCTTGTTAGCTGTGGCTGCACCATACTCTGCTACCCCGATAACAAACAAAACAAAAACGGTCACCATTTCTAAATTATGTGACATATACAAGCTATATAGTAGGAAAAGAGCTAAAAAGGCATTGTAAATCCCTTGATTTTTAAACAAGGAAGTGACGGACGGGCGAGATATTTCTTCCTTTGTCATATTAAAGACTCGGCTGGTGCTGTCTGACTGGGTAGCGATAATTTCTAGATAAAAGATATAGAGGTGTTCCAGTGCGACAATTGTAGCTAATATAGTAGTAATGAGTGACATACATTTCTTCTTTCTAATATTTTTCTACAGTAATCTGATCTAAGCCAGATACAAGTTTTTCTAATAAAGTGCTCAGCGTCCTTTGCTCATCATCCGAGAGAACTTTTTCTATTTGCTTTTTGACATTTACATGATAGGTCGGTGGCTCATGCAAAAGCTGCTCTTTTGCAACATTCGTTACACTCACTAGAACCTCTCGTTGATTTTTGGGATTGCGGCTCCGTTGAACATAACTGCGCTCTTCTAAAAGTTTGAAATGCCGAGTTAAGGCTGCAGGATCGATTTTTAAGACCTCTTGCACAGCAACTTGACTGCATGGAGCATTGTCCAATAAAAAGGTCAGTATCTCGTACTGCGTTAAGCTGATTTCTAATTTTTGCTCAAAGAGTTGCGTGATAGCTTGATCAGTTAAATGCAATTGGTACAGCAGGTGATGAATGGCAACCATATATTCTCCTTTCTATTTTTTGTTGACTAGTCAATTATTGATAAATCAATTATAGAGTATCAAAAAAAGAAAAGTAAATATTTTGCCTTTCTTTAACAGATTATCTGTTTAATCTCTAGTAAATGGTTGATTTTGTGATTAATGTTTGGTCGGTAATCACAGAAATTGATTGATTGAATACCGCTGTTAAAAGCAACATCCACATCCAGCGTTCGATCGCCGATATAGTAAGTGCTTATCTTATCCAGCTGGTATTTCTCTACAAGATAGTTCACACCTTCTGGGTCGGGCTTTCTTGCAAATCCATGAGCAGTAGTCACAATTTCTGTAAAATAATCCAAAATCTCTAAATCCGCCAAAATTTGGTAAGCATTTTTCCCCTTGTGGGTATAGACAAACTGCTGAATATCTGCTTCCTGCGCCCAAGTAAGAATAGCCTTAGCACCATCCATGAGCTGAATGTGAGCATTTTTCTCTTGCAAACTTTGACCTCGAAAACGGTTCATCTCTTCAGCATCTAAACCTTTTTCTGCTGCGACTTTCTCCAGCAATTTCTGAACAGAATGCTGCAAAATATAAGCACGAATGACCTCTCGGTCAAAGTCTAATCCATAATGAGTATAGGTTTCTTCAATCCCCGCCAAAATTGCATCATAAGAATCCAGCAAGGTTCCGTCCAAATCCCAAATAAAAGCTTTTCTCATGTTATTTTCCTCATTTTCCGTTGATAGATAATTTGTAAAAAGACCCAGCGAAAGCCATTGTCCAAAAGGGTGGCTGTCCAAACTCCGGGCAAGCCTAATCCCAGAGTTACCCCCAGAAAGTAACCCGCCACAATGCGAATCAGCCACATACCAACCGTCGTGGCATAAAAAGGTAACTTCGCATTTCCCAATCCTTGCCAAACAGCCGTGTAGATGACTGTTCCTGCTGTCATAGGCACACCCAAAAGTGAAAAAAGAATGACCGACAAGCTAGCTGTTACAGCGCCGCTATCCTTTGTATAAAGATGTGTTAGTGGCTGTCCAAGTGCAAAAATAAGCAGAGCCACCGCTAGCATGAGTCCAAGAGATAGCCAGTAGGTCTGCTTCGTCAGCTTTCTAACTGTTTGAAAATCTGCCTGCCCCACCGCATGAGCCACTAACATAACTGTTGCAGTAGCGACTCCAAAGCCCGGCATGTAGTTAAACTGGGTCAGAACCTCTCCAATTGCATTTCCCGCAACAGCATCTGTCCCGAACTTAACGATAATAGCAATAATCACCACGTCCCCAGCCCGCATCATCAGCCGCTCTCCAGCAGCTGGCAGAGATAAACGCAACAAGTCCCAATCCAGCCTCCAACTCCAAGGCGCTAAAGGCAGAGACAATTCTTTCCATAAAATCAAAACGCCTACCAGACGGGCTAAAATGGTGCCCAGCGCCACTCCAACAATTCCCATGTGGAAAATAAAAATCGCAAGACTGGAAAAAATGACATTGAGCAGATTGCTTAAAAAACTGATATACATGGGCATGCGAGGGTTGCTAGTTGCCCGAATCAAGGAGCCTAGCGTAGTCATCAGACCCAAAAGGAGAATCGTTCCCCCGATTAAAGCCAGATAAAGACCACCTGCATTGGCGACGACAGGCTCCGTTCCCAGCCAAGCTAATATCTGGCGTCCAAAAACAAGCGAGAAAAGTCCTAGAAAGACGCTCAAAATCAGAGTTGATTTAATGGCTTCGCTAGTGTGATAAGCCAGATTGTCTCGATCTCCTTCTCCCAAACTCTTGGAAATGAGACTGGATACTGCTGCTCCCAGCGCAATAAAAATAGCTTGGTAAATCGTAATAACATTACCAGCAACCGAAACTCCTGAAATAGCCACGAGACCGAGACTCGCTACCAAATACGAGTCCACCATTCCCATTAGCATCTGCAAAAAGTTTTCGACCATGGCTGGTAGGGCAATATTTAAAATCTTTTTATAAGTGGTCATACATCATGAAACTCCTGCTTTTGATTATACACTTTTCTGGCAATATTTTGTTTACACCCTGTTGCAATCTGAAAACACTCAGTTGGCTACCAGCTGAGTGTTTGTTACAAAAATTTATTAGATTATTAAAGTCCTAAATAGCTTTCTACTGCTGCCTGCATCTGGTCAGCAGCGACAGTCGTTTTATGGCGAACTTGTGCGGTTTCTAGGTTAGCAACTGCAGAAGGCACTGCAACTCCTGAAATCTCGTGGAGTTTTGTTAAGGCTTCAAAGTCACTAAGACAACTTTGTCCCATTACAGCTTCGACTGCCACAACTGGGAATTTGTAAGGACTGGCGGTTGAAGCAATAACAGTCGTAGTCTCATCACCTGTAGCTGTCCGGTATTTTTGATAAATAGCTGAAGCGACCGCTGTGTGCGGATCTTCAATGTAATCAGACGCCTCATAAACTCGTTTGATTTCAGCTGCTGTCTCAACTTCGGTGGCATATTCTGCCGCAAAGAGTTCTAAAATAGCTGGGTCAAAATCAGTCAACTCATACTGACCATGCTGATTGAGAGACTTCATCAAATCCGCTGTCTTTTCTGCACTATTTCCTAACAGGTGGAAAAGCAAACGCTCTAAGTTTGAAGAAACTAAAATATCCATAGACGGACTAGAAGTTACCTTAAAGCTGCGCTTTTTGTCATAAACATGTGTCTTAAAGAAATCTGTTAGGACATTATTTTCATTAGAAGCACAGATCAACTTGCCCACCGGAAGACCGATTTGTTTAGCATAGTAGGCTGCCAAGATGTTGCCGAAGTTTCCAGTTGGAACAGCAAAATTAACTGCTTCGCCTGCTTGAATCTGACCAGTCTTAACCAACTGTGCATAAGCATAGACATAGTAAACAATCTGTGGCACCAAGCGCCCGATATTCATGGAGTTAGCAGAAGAAAATTGCAACTGATGTGTAGCTAAACGCTCACGAAGAGCCGCGTCATTAAACATACGTTTAACATTGGTCTGGGCGTCATCAAAATTGCCCTCAATAGCTACCACGTGAGTATTGTTCCCGATCTGAGTAGTCATCTGCAACTCCTGAACTTTGCTGACACCATCTTTAGGATAAAAGACGATAATTTCTGTTCCCGGAACATCCGCAAAGCCTGCCATAGCTGCTTTTCCAGTATCACCAGAAGTCGCTGCCAAAATGACGATTTTATTTTTCAAGCCATGTTTTTTCGCTGATGTCGTCATCAGATGCGGGAGGATAGACAAGGCCATATCCTTGAAAGCAATCGTAGCACCATGGAATAGTTCCAAATTGTATTGCCCATTCAGTTTTACCAGGGGAGCAATCTCTGGCGTGTCAAACTTGCTGTCATAGGCATTGTTAATGCAGTTATCCAGCTCTTGATCTGTAAAGTCATCTAAAAAAGCGGATAAAATCAATTTTGCAACTTCCTGATAAGAAGCGTCTTTGAGTTTTGCAAAGTCCAATTCTACCTGCGGATAAGAAATCGGCGTAAAGAGACCACCGTCCGTTGCTAACCCCTGCAAAATAGCCTGACTGGCTGTCACCGTATTGTTTGCATCACGCGTTGATTGATAAACTAAAGTCATGAATTTCCGTCCCTTTCGTGTAGTCTATTCTATTATAACATGATTTATCAGAAAATTCCCGCATTTTATGGGAAATGTGAGAGAGTGGAGTTGGAGATTTTTATTGTTTATATAGCTACCTCAAAAAAACAAACGGACGTGAGTTCATAGAATCCACCATCCGTTTTGTTTTTATTTCACCTTCATTACTCTCACTAGACTAGCGCGCTCGGCTTCTTCTAGCTTCATCTCGATATAATGAATGGTCTCTGTGAGATCTGGAATGGTTGCATACTCTAAGCCATTGACCCGACGGCGGGTCTTTTCAATCTCATCTGCCATCAGCTGGCAACTCTTTTCAATTTCTGCTAAGCGTAGGAGGTCGGGCAATAGGTTGCCCATATCCTCAATCGTCTCATCCATCTGGCTGTTAGAAGCCACATAGCTATAAACCACATCTCCCTCATCATCACCATAAGGATTATCAATATGAGCATGCATTTTTGGCACCTGCACACTCATGATATTCTCCTGTTCGATATGGAGGTTGACTTCTCGCATAGGGACAGCAAAAATCTCTTCTACCATGAGGTCACTTTCCAAGGTTTTCGCCAATACAAAATCCTGCATGTGACTAACCAGAGCTGTTTCAACTTTTTGGCGAAGGCGGTTGTTTTCGCGAACAGCTTCAATGAAACGACGCATCAGTTCATCTCGCTTATCCTTGAGAAGTTTATGACCGCGAGTAGCTGTTTTCAGGCGCTCTTTCAGGTTGTTCAGCTCCATTCGGGTTGGTTTGACATTTAAACGAGCCATTCAGATAACCTCCTTAGGCTTGCTGTTTACTTTCTGGTAAATATTGATCAATCATGTCGTCCTTGATCCGCTTAAGCTCCGTCCGTGGCAAAATAGACAACAATTCCCAGCCTAAATCCAAACTTTCTTCAATCGTCCGATTGGTATAAAAACCTTGATTGATATATTCTTTTTCAAATCGATCGGTAAATTGAACATAGAGCTTGTCGGTGTCAGATAAGGCTGATTCTCCTAATATAACCGCTAATTCTTTGGCTTGTTTGCCTTGTGCATAAGCCGCAAAGAGCTGATTCATGGTTGCTGCATGGTCTCCCCGAGTCTTTCCTTCGCCAGAACCCTTGTCTTTGAGGCGCGAAAGAGACGGCAGTACGTTAATCGGTGGACGATACCCACTGTTGTAAAGGTCACGCGACAGGATAATCTGGCCTTCGGTGATGTAACCCGTCAAATCAGGAATGGGATGAGTGATGTCATCCTCAGGCATGGTGAGAATAGGAATCTGCGTCACAGAGCCTTTCTTCCCCACCAAGCGCCCCGCCCGTTCATAAAGGGTGGAAAGATTGGTATAGAGATAGCCCGGATAACCTCGACGTCCCGGCACTTCTCGACGAGCTGCGGATACTTCGCGCAAGGCCTCGCAGTAGTTGGTCATATCTGTCATGATGACGAGAACATGCATGTCTTTTTCATAAGCCAAATATTCAGCAGCAGTCAGGGCAATCCGCGGTGTCGCAATCCGCTCAATAGCAGGATCATTGGCTAGATTGATAAAGAGGATAGAGCGGTCAATAGCTCCCGTTTCTCGCAAGTCATTCATGAAAAACTCGGCTTCTTCAAAGGTAATCCCCATGGCCGCAAAGACTACTGCAAAATTTTCTTCTGAATTGAGCACCGTAGCTTGACGAGCAATCTGGGCAGCCAATTCCTTATGGGGTAGACCCGCCCCAGAGAAAACTGGCAATTTTTGTCCTCGAACTAAGGTATTGAGGTGATCAATGGCTGAAATTCCAGTCTGGATAAACTCATCGGGATAATCTCGCGCGACTGGATTGATGGCTTGACCGTCAATATCCAAGTATTTTTCCGGCAAAATATCTGGTCCACCGTCAATAGGCTTGCCCATACCGTTGAAAATTCGTCCTACCATATCTTCTGACACTGGCAATTCAAGCGGTCTGCCGGTAAAACGAACCTTGGCTTTTTCTAGATTGATACCGCTGGAGCCTTCAAACAGCTGCACCATCGCCTTGTCTTCCTGCACTTCCAAGACCTGTCCCTGACGCTTGGTTCCGTCATGGAGCTGGATTTCCACCAGCTCATTAAAATGCACACCTTCGACTTGCTCCACAATCATCAAGGGACCGACAACTTCACTGACGGTACGGTATTCTTTAATCACGTTCATTGATTGCTCCTCCTTAGGCAAGAATATCATGCAGTTTTTCTCGAATAGCGGTATCCAAACTGCGAATTGCTTCCAACTGATCCTCTGGGATAAATTTAGAGCGGGCAATCCGATCGCGTAGCTCCACAGTACCATTCATGACTTCAGTAAAGTAAGCACCTAAATTCAAGGCACGATTGGCTTCCTCATCAAATATTAGGATATTAGTGAGCAGAGCCACTTGCTTTTTAAAGGAAGTGTAGGCATCAACCTCATCAAAAGCATTCTGCTGCAGGTAATCCTCACGAATCATCTTTGCTGTATTCATGGTGAGACGATCCCTTTCAGACAGAGAATCCAGACCAACCAGCCGCACAATTTCCTGTAGCTCACTCTCTTTTTGGAGAATGTTCATCGCCTTGGTCACTTTTTCCGACCAAGCCAACTGCTCATGCTGATCGATATATTGACCCACCTCGTCTAGATAAAGCGAGTAAGAGCTAAGCCAGTTAATCGCAGGGAAATGGCGACGTTGTGCCAACTGAGCGTCCAAGCCCCAGAAAACTTTGACAATCCGCAGAGTGTTTTGCGTGACTGGCTCAGAAATATCTCCACCCGGAGGGGAAACAGCGCCGATTGCGGTAATGCTTCCCTCACGCTCGTCACTCCCTAAGGTTTTAACCCGACCAGCTCGTTCGTAATATTCAGCAATACGGCTGCCCAGATAGGCTGGATAGCCTTCGTCGCCCGGCATTTCTTCCAAACGCCCGGACATTTCCCGCAGAGCTTCTGCCCAACGTGAGGTCGAATCTGCCATAATGGCCACAGAGTAGCCCATGTCTCGGAAGTACTCAGCAATTGTAATTCCTGTATAAATAGAAGCCTCACGCGCCGCAACTGGCATATTGGACGTGTTAGCAATCAGAACAGTTCGCTGCATGATAGACTGACCAGTTGCTGGATCAATCAACTCTGGAAATTCATTCAGTACATCGGTCATTTCATTGCCCCGCTCACCGCAACCCACATAAATCACGATATCCACATTGGCAAATTTAGCGACCTGGTGCTGAACAACGGTCTTGCCTGCTCCAAAAGGACCTGGAACAGCAGCCGCACCGCCCTTGGTCACGGGGAAAAAGGTATCAATCACTCGTTGGCCCGTCACCAAAGGCTCCTCTGGAATCAGCTTTTGAGCAAATGGGCGACCTCGGCGAACCGGCCATTTCTGCATAAGACTGCCAACAAAGATAGAGCCATCTGCCTGCTCAATCTCATAGACAGGCTGATCGACAGTATAACTCCCTGCTTCTATCTTGGTCACACGACCACTGACACCAATTGGCACTAGAATGCGGTGGACTACCAGCTCGGTTTCTTGAACCGTACCCAGAATATCTCCGGCTGTTACCTCTGCTCCAATCTCCAGACAAGGCACAAAGTTCCACTTGGTCTCACGATTCAGATGAGGCAGCTGCACTCCGCGCACCAGAAAATCACTCTGCGTCACCGCTTGAAAGCGTGCCAAAGGCCGCTGAATTCCGTCAAACATTTGCGAAATCAGCCCCGGTCCCAATTCTACCGACAACGGACTCCCCGTTGTTTCCACTGGCTCTCCTGGTCCAAGCCCAGAGGTTTCTTCATACACCTGAATGGAGGCCTCATCTCGACGCATCTCAATGATTTCCCCAATCAAGCCCAAATTGCCCACACGACAAATATCCTGAATATTCGCTTCCTGCATCCCAGAGGCGACCACCAAAGGACCCGAAACTTTTATAATCTTTCCTTGACTCACAATCTTCCTCCATTCTTTGGGAGATTTTTGCTTATTTTCTATCCTTGCCGTGAGCTTGAAACCCTTCTTAGCTATCTCTACAGCAAAAATTGATACTTCTTATTTTAAAAATCAGACAAGGCTTTTATTTGTTGCCCATTTTCATCGAAATTATCTGGGCTTAGCCATTTTTCTAAACGAATTTTGACCGCTGGCCAGTCCTTGTCAATCATGGCTAGCCAGTCAGTGTCTCGGTTACGCCCTTTATAAACAACTGCCTGACGAAAAGTGCCTTCGTAGATAAAACCAAGCCTTTCTGCTGCGTATCTTGAAGGTTGATTGAGTGCATCGCATTTCCACTCGTAGCGGCGATACTCCAGCTCCTCAAAAACGTAGCGTGCCAACAGATATTGGGCTTCTGTCGCCAGTCTGGTTCGTTTCAATTGGGGCGAATAGGTCACAGACCCTACCTCAATGACACGGCTACCACGATTGATTCTCATTAGAGCAAAAGTGCCCAATGCCTTGCCACTCTCCTTGTCTACAATGGCATAGTAAAAACGATCCTGAGCTGTCAACATCTGATCTAGCAAGGCCGACCATTCTTCCTGACTTTGAACAGGATTTTGAAAGAGATAAGTCCACATGTCAGCAGGAGAATCCGGACCATAGACTTCATACAAATCCGCCCCATGTTTGTCCTTGGACAGGCATTCAACGATAACATACCGTCCTTCTAGTCGCTCCATCTTGGGCAAATCTCCCGGTTTGAAATTCGGCAGGGCATCTCCAATGGGCTGGCCTAATTCATTTATTTTCATAAAAACCTCACAATATATCCTGTCCAACTGCTTTTTCTACGTTCTTACGAATACGTCTCTGTCCTAATCCTGTTACTCCTTTATGAGTCGGGATTAAGATAATCGCTGGCAACACTTGCTTATCATAGTAAGCCAGCGTTTCAGGGATTTCAGCAGCCATGTCTTCTGTCAAATAAATAATAGCAAAATCTTCTCGGCTCAGTCGTCGTAAAGTATTCACCACATCGGTCGCTTCGGTGACTGGAAAAGTCTGAAAACCAATCAGGCGAAAAGGCAGAATGGCATCGCGGTTCCCCACCACACCAATTTTATAAGTTTTACTGGCCATAAATCGGTCTCATCCTTTCTTTGATGATCTCTACTGGAAGCTGGTTCGTCAAACCAGTCAAAATAAGTCGAAGATTCTTCACTTCCAACTCTTTTCCAAATAAATAACGAACCAGCAGAAGCGGACCACTTGTTTCAAATCGCCCTTGCTCTAAGAGCTTAAACTGAACCAAGTCTGCTAGATACTCCAGTTCAAGATTTGTCAGTTTACCCGAACGCAGTTTTTCTTCATAAATGCTTAGTTCTGCGTCAAATTCTAGTGGATTAACTTTGGAAAACCAGCTAGCGAGATGACCTTTTTCTGCCAATTCAATCCACTCCGCATTCGTCAAAGTGCCTTCATCAGATAAGAGTTGCGTCATAAAACTGTGCGGTTTTTGGTGCCGAATCGCTCGCTGCACCGTTACTGCATTATAAAAATCAATCGTCAACTCCACCAGTTGCTTGAGCCGCTCGTCTTCAAATGTAGACTCCAAGCTTTTTAAGTGCTTGAAATAAGCCAGATCCATTCCAATTTCCAGAACGCGTACATCTTGATAATCTTGATATTCCGCCCAAGTCGCCGCCATTTCATCCGCCATCAATTTAGGACAATGTTCAGCAGAAAAGGTGGCAACCAAATGCTCCAAAATATCTAAAGGATAAGGTCCAACAGAAATCAACAGATGCTTTAAATTCAAACCTGTCGCCTTGTGCTTAAGCAATACCTTAAGATTGTGATAAGTATATTTGAGCGTAAAAAACTCCACCAAAGCAGATTCTGGACTAACTTCAAAAGCCCAAGCATACTCTGCAAACAAATGTTTCATGAGAAACCTCTCAATCGCATTTAAGTCTGTTAGTTGCTCATAATCCAGATTATAAACCGTTCCTTCCAAAGCCGTTGACCGACTTTCAGAAGTCGAAGCTCGCAATAACTGCTCGTATTGCGCTAGGCTTAAAAAGCTATTCTCATGAATGCTAATTTCTGTATTCACTTGAGCGAAGGTCTTTTCATTCATAGAACGCCTCCTTAGTCTGCTTCATCTTGGAAAATCGTCTGAGCAAGCTGATAACTCTCCTCCTGCCACAAAGAATCTACTAAATTGCGATAGAGGTAATTATCGTCAATATTGCCTCGCGAAAGGAGAAAACCTGCTTCTCCATTCACAGGAGAGGAAGCCAATCTTACGTGCGGATAGCGCTCTAACAATCGTTCCAATTGTCCAGCCGAATATTTAACCAATGTCCGTGAGCCAATTGTCAAAACAAGCTCTTCTTGCGGATACTTTTTTAAGACCTGCTCCAAGAAAGCCTGCTCCTGCTCGATCGACCAAACCGTCATTTGCTCATAAGCCCCCGCAAATAATTCTTTCAAAATCCCTTCCTTAGTCGCCAAAGTAGACTGACGTTTTTCATTTTCAAGCTGCTGCACTTCACGCTGTACCTGACGATTGATCGCCTTTATTTCTTGCTCACGCTGTTGCAGTTTTTCTTGTTTCAACCGTGCTTCTTGCTCTTTGGCTTCACGCTCAATAGATTCTTTCGCATCGGCTAATAGCTGCCGCCCATTTTCATGCGCTTGCTCCAAAACCGAATCCCTCAAATGAGATTCAAATTCCATATCTGCCTCCTTCTATGAAATCTTGTTTCAAGACATTGAACCTGTCTCATTTTACATTCAAAACCATCAAAAGAGATACAACAAAGGCAAGGATAGCATAAGTTTCTACCATGGCAGCAAGGATAACCCCTTTCATGACATCTTCAGGTCGCTTTGCCAAAATCTGCATGCCAGCGGTTGCTACATTTCCTTGGTATTTAGCAGAATAATAACCAACGATTCCGATTGGAAGTGCGGCAAAAAAGAGGGCTAGACCTGTTTGAAGAGCCATCTCAGGTTGAATTTTAAAGAAAATCAAAATCCCGATAACAAAACCATACAAACCTTGCGTACCTGGCAAAAGTTGCAAAATCAAAGCACTGACGAATTTCTCAGGTTGCTCTTTTAACAGGGCTGCTGCAGCCTGACCGGTTGTTCCGACATTACGTGCAGAGCCAATACCGCTGAGGAAAATCGTAAAAACCACACCGAGTGCTGCGAAAAAAGCACCACCATAAGTTGAAAAATAAGATGAAAAAGCTTGCATGAATAAACTCCATTTCTAATAGTAAACATTATTTATTTGGTAATTTTGTCAATGACATAAAACTTCTAGCTGAGCTGCTAAAATAATTTCGCTGTGTTATTTTTTGTAGCGGACATATTTTTCTGCCGGCTTCAAAGGTTTAAACGCTTTTCCGCCACCGTCATAGAATTTCCCAAAAAACTCAACAAAAATCAAACGCGCTCCGTGCACATAGCCCGACAAAAAGGAGAGAAACATGTTGATACCGTGGAGGGCGAGAAACAACACAATCCCAATACTAAAGCGAGCAAAAGGCGGAAAGAGACTAACAATTAAGTTAAAGGCTGAGCCAATGCTCGCACCAGCAAGCCCCAAAGCCATAAGTCGCGTAAAGCTCACCAAGTCTCCCACATAGCTACTGATATTGTATAGATTAAACAGTGCAGGACCCAAGCCTTTCAAACTTTTAGCGCTGATAATAGAAACCAGTACAATGCCCACAGCATTTACAGTAGCCAGCCATTCTCCGATAAAGCCGACCATAGCAAGATCTGGGAACAGTCGCCCCGCTGCTAGCAAAGCCAACCCGATGAGAATCAACATCCAAGCAAAACCCGAATTATAGGCTGCCGCATAATCCTTCATGCGGATATTCTTTTTACCACTGAGGAAAAGTCCTGTCATGACTGTCACAAAGCCAATCACGACCGAAATAATCAAAATAGTGATCACATCTGTGCTGGTATCAATGAGCGCAAAAGGCAATTTGAAGCCAAAGAAAGAACCATAAATCACTCCCCAGAGTGCAACGCCGATTCCTAAAATTCTAAAAAAACGTAAATTCTTTGCTAGACTTGGCTTGACATGTAAAGCCTTCAAAGCCCAAGTCGTTCCGCCAAAAAGCAACAAACCATAGCCAATATCAGCCGCCATCATGCCAAAAAAGATAAAGTAGAAGACCGAAACAACGGGCGTTGGATCTTTATCTTCGTATTTCGGCAGCGAGTACATTTCTGTCACCAGCTCAAATGGCTCAATCAGAGCATTATTTTTAAGTTTTATCGGGACTCGCTGTCTATCAGCTGCCGCCATTTCATGAATTTGAAGCAAGACAGCCCCACCAAATTGTTGCGCAAGACCCATTTTCAAATCTTCTATCTGCTCTTGCTCAATCCAGCCCTCTAAAGCAACCAAATTCTGTGTACTAGCAAGAGCTTCCTTGCTTTCTTGACGAGAAGTTAAATTCAATACATAATCCAACTGACACTTGAGTTGTTTTAATTCTTCATTTGAAGACGCCAATTGTATTTTTGTTGAAGTTATGAGTGCTTCTTGCTCTTTTATCGTCGCTTGTAATGCTACCAAACGCTCCTTTGGCAATTCCTCAAAAGCATATTCAAACAGCTTGAAACCAAGTTCTGTCAAAACTGCTTGGGTTTCTTTAGCAACTTCTGCTTTACATAACACAAGGATTCCTTTTTCTGTACTGCTAGTAAAAATCTCTCGAACTTCCAGATTAGGATAATCCTGCAATCGAATATTGAACTGATTGTTTCCACTGGTTGGAATGGTTCCCACAAACGCACGAAAATGTTTAAATTGCTTAAATGCTACTGGAGTAACGTCTAAGCTTGCCCATTTTTCCAACTCCGCTACTTCCGACTGAGCCGTTTCTTTGACTTCTTGTGCTCTTGCCAACACTTGAAATTGTTGCTGAATCGCCACAAGAAACGCTTCTTCGTCACGCGCTTGCCCCACCTGTTCTAAACTGACAAAGCTTGTTTCCAACGGAGCTTCCTTCAATGTTTCCAGCATTTTTTTCTTAGGAACAAATGCTTGCAGGTTTTCAATCATACGTGCGAGTTTTTCCTGCCGCCGAGTCAAAGCTTGAAGGTGTTCCGAAAAAGATGTATCAGGATTCCACACTAACTCTTTCTCAAAAGCACCTTTCCAGGTCTCTTTTGTTTGTAAATCCTGAATTTCAACCGATTGGAGATTTTGCAGATAGGAAAGGATTTCATCCAACAATTCTCTTGGCAACAGCAGCGACAACTCCTGCATTTGACTAATTGCCATATTTTTCTACCACCCTGTCTACAATCATTTGCAGTAACGCCTCTTTTTTATTTGACAAAGCTGCTTGGACTTTTTCTTCGTTCTCTTGTTTCGTTTTTTCCAAGTCTTGTGTCAAGCTAGCAATCTCTTTTTCAGATTGTTCCTTTAACTCAATAAGCAACTGTTGTTTTTCTTCATCATAGGCTCGCCCTAGCTGCTTCAAATCCCTAGCAGCTTGGTCTTGCAACTCCCGAATCTGATGTTGATAACCAGCTAGCACTTCATCTGCTGCTCGCTCAATTTCTTGCATTTGCTCAAGAGTAGCGTTCGTCATATCTTGCACCTCCTTTGTATTATACAATGGCTGTAACGTTTACTTGTGTAAATTATAACACATTTTCAAACCATTCGTCACAGAGTTTTATTCCTTTTCTGCGCTTAATTGAAATCATTTCACCGTGTGCTATTTATCAAGCTACCCAGCGTCTTATTTTGTAAAACTATGTTATAATACAAATAGGTTTTTCAAAACATTTGTTCTATATCACTACAAGTAAAGAGAGTACATCTATGAAAAATACGCGACATATTATGGCGAGAATCGAAAGCCATTTTGACAGCATGACCGACTTAGAAAAGCGGATTGCAAACTACTTTTTAAATCCTTCTAGTATCTACGACGACCTTTCTTCGCAAAAAGTTGCGCAAACTCTTTACATCTCCCAGGCGGCACTTACTCGCTTTGCAAAAAAATGTGGATTTAAAGGTTACAGAGAGTTTAATTTTCAATATATTCATCAATTGCAAAATAATGTAGAAGAAACCAACCACTTACAACACGATGTGTCCCGTAGAGTTTTGCGAAATTATACTCAAATTCGACAACAGACAGAGGAATTGATTGATGAAGAAAAACTGTTGCGTGTGGTGCAGTTTATCGAAGAAGCGGATCGAGTGTATTTTTTTGGTATTGGTAGTTCAGGGTTGGTAGCTCGTGATATGAAACTGCGCTTCATGCGGCTTGGGGTCATCTGCGAAGCTTTGACAGATCAAGACGGCTTTGCTTGGACGACCAGTATTTTAGACAAAAATTGCTTGGTGATTGGTTTCTCTTTATCAGGACAAACCCAATCTATCATCAATAGTCTGATGGATGCCAAAGCAATGGGAGCTAAAACTGTATTGGTAACAGGCCAATCAGACAAAGTTGACCAACAATTTACGGAAATCATTCCTGTTGCCATTCAAAGCAAACCAGAGTATATTTTGCGCATCTCAGCTCAATTTTCTATGTTGCTGGTGATTGACTTACTCTATGCCTTTTTCCTTGAAATTGATCGGGAGAAAAAAGAAAAAATCTTCAACAGCTATTGGGAAAATAAAAAATTAAATGGTTACTACCAACGACATAAATAACAAAAGAGCAAGTTGAGTTCAGATTTTCCTGAGAACCTCGCTTGCTCTTTTTATCTATTGTTGTTTATTTTTAAAATGATAATAGGCACCAAACATTCCTGCTGTATTTTGATAGTAAGCGAAAGCGAGCTTGGTTTTTTTAGCGATACTTGGTACCAAGCAGGCTTTCATAGCAGCCTCAATTCGAGGACGAAGAACGGCCTCTTGCTCCATAATGCCGCCACCTAAAATCACCACTTCTGGATTAACCACATAACAGATATTAGCAATCCCTTGTCCCAGATAGTTGACCATGCGGTCAATACCTTGGATACAGCGTACATTTCCTTCTGTTGCTTCCTTGAAAATGCGCCTTCCATTCCACATAGTAGGTTCTTCGTCGTGAAGTTCTGCTACATAATTGACCAAGGCCGTCGTTGAAGCCACATCTTGGAATGCACCATCTGATAGATACACATAACCGACTTCACAGGCTGAATTACTAAAACCGTGAAAAACCTGACCATCCACCAGCAAACAGCCACCGATACCCGTCCCAATCGTCAAACAAATCGCAATACTCGCTCCCTTGCCGCTGCCTGACATGACTTCCGACAGACCAGCACAATTGACATCATTTTCAATTTCACAAGGAATGGAAAATGCTTCTTCCAACACTTTCTTGAACTGAGTACCTGCATAGTTCGGAATCTGAGGGCCAGCATAAAAGATTTCTCCTTTATCTGGATCGACCATTCCAGCTGAGGAAATACAAATCCCAGCAACCGAAGTCTGCTCTAAATAACTTGCTACAATCCCCTTCACCTTGCGCAAAATTTCTGGACCGCCCTTATGGGCCTCTGTTGGTATTTCATGCGCTTCCAGCAAGGTGTCGGTATTATCAATCAGACCATATTTGATATTTGTTCCACCAATATCAATGGCAATGTATTTTCCCATAATCCACCTCTTTTTCTATGATAGGAATGTTTTCTTAGCTGCACGAATCAAACGCGCCGCTTCTTCTACAATCGGACGATCCGCGCCTGTCACTGGTGTTAATGGAGAACGGACAGAACCAATGTTTAGATTTTCATTGATTTTCAAGACTTCCTTGATGACAGAATACATATTTCCATAAGCAGCAGTTAATTTTCCGATAATAGTGTTGATGGTAAATTGTAATTCTTTTGCTCTCTCCAATTCTTTGTCGGCAATCAATTGGTTGAGCTTTAAGAAAAGTTCTGGCATAGCCCCATATGTTCCGCCGATACCTGCTCTTGCTCCCATCAGGCGGCCGCCTAAAAATTGCTCATCTGGCCCATTAAAGACGAGGTGGTCTTCCCCACCAAGTGCTGCAAAGGTTTGAATGTCTTGGACAGGCATGGAAGAATTCTTCACGCCAATCACACGTTCATTTTTGAGCATTTCTGTATATAAACTTGGCGTTAGAGCTACACCTGCCAACTGCGGAATATTGTAGATCACAAAGTCTGTATGTGGGGCAGCTGCGCTAATATCGTTCCAATATTGAGCAATCGAGTATTCTGGCAAACGAAAATAAATCGGTGGTATGGTCGCAATAGCGTCCACTCCCAAGCTTTCTGCATGGCGCGCTAACTCCATACTATCCTTGGTGTTGTTGCAAGCGACGTGAGCAATAATAGTTAATTTCCCTTTTGCCACTGCCATTACTTCTTCCAAAATTAATTTTCTATCAGCAACACTTTGGTAGATACATTCACCAGATGAACCATTGACATACAATCCTTGAACTCCTTTGACGAGAAAATATTCTACCAAAGCTCGCACGCGCTCTGGACTAATCTCGCCTTGATCATCATAGCAAGCATAGAAGGCCGGAATGACCCCTTCATATTTTTTTAAATCTCTCATATTTTATTCTCCAAGTTAATTGGTTTTATCGTTTATACTTATTAAAAATAGTTTCCATAATAGGCAATTGCAAAAACCCTAAGGCTGCAAAGCCAACTAATACAAAAAGAGTAAAGCCCAGTAGCAATACAAATCCTGAACTAGAGAGTAAAAAGACAATTACAGCTAATAAGGCTATCATCAAAAAGAACCACAGAAAATGCAAACTCACCATGATCAGTCCTGTTTGTAAGAGATCTTTTACCGTCATTTCAAACTTAGCTGCCAAAGGATAGACACATAAAAATAGCAAACTAGCAAAAATGATGACGCCGATACAGGTTGCTTTTAACATGTGAAACGGCATGGTTTCCTGCCTCCAAAAAAGCAGGAGGTCAAATAGACTGATTCCTACAATCAGCAGCTCTAGCAAACTAAGTTTTAAACCGACCTTCCAATTTTTCCTAAATGCTTGTACATACGTTGCTGTGACTTTTACACGACGTGCACCCTTGATTGCAAACAAGGTCTGATATAGACTAACTTTTGCAATGCCAATCGTGACAATCGGCAGACAAGACAAAAGAAAGATGAGGTTCACAGTCACCAAATCTAATATTTTCTCACATATTTTCATAAAGAAATTATCTGTATCAAATATACTTCGTATTAACTGAGAACCTCTCTTTTCCATGGTTCTACCTCCTAATCAATTAGTTTAATCATTGAGCAAAACTTTTACGACACATTTTTTGACCTTATCACCTTTAGCAGCAAATCTATTGGGCTGATGTGGTTCGTTGGGCAAAAATGCAGCAAAATTCTGCTTGTCCAAATAAAGTGGATAGAGCTGCTCACAAATCACAAACCCAATATCCTTCTTTTTATCATACGATTCTCTTACTTCTTTTACTCTTGTGCCATATTGAATGACTTCATGCCCTTCCAAGAGAAAATGCAAATCCAGATAAGCTTGATGAAATTCACATTCATCTGTCACTTCGGAACTCAATTCATTTTCCTGCACAAACAGAAAGGATTTTTCTCCGTCAATCTCATACCGTCCCAACTCACAATCGTTTAAATCGTGAGTCAGGAGATAATCAATGGCACAATCCAAATTCTCATAGATACCTTTGTAGTGGGCGAGATTTTCCAATTCATCGAAAATCATTTGGTCAGCCTCCTTATCCTTTCACAGCTCCCATAGTAATACCTTGCGTGAAGGATTTTTGGAAGACAAGAAAGACGGTTACAATCGGAACAGCTGCCATAGCAGCACCAGCCATAATCAAACCGTAGTTGGTCGCCATTTCCGCCTGCATCGTTGCTACCCCTAGTGAAATCGTTAGATTCTGCCGCGATGTCAGCATGACCAATTGCATAAAGTAATCATTCCATGTATTGATAAAGGTAAAAATGGCAAGGGCAGCAAAACCTGGTTTTACAATTGGAAAAGCTACATTCCAAAAAGTCCGAATTTCACCACAGCCATCAATCTTAGCAGATTCCAACAATTCCGTTGGGATATTTTCACTAAATTGCTTCATGAGGAAAACCCCAAAAGGCCAACCGACAAGAGGCAAAATAACTGCAGCTAGTGTATCATGAATTCCCATAAAATTGACAATACGAACCAGAGGAACCAGCACAACTTGCTTAGGCAGAGCCATGGCAGCGATAAAAGTTGCAAAAAGGATTCGTTGACCATAAAAGCGTTTCTTCGCTAAAACATAACCTGCTAAGGAAGATGTGATACAAACCAAAAACATCGTTGCTAGTGAAATAAAGACACTATTCCACATCCATTGCAGGGCTGGGTTTTGCACCATCAGCTGTTGGAAATTTTCTAATGTTGGCATCTTAGGCCACCATTGAGGTGGAATGACAATCGTATCTGGCTGCGATTTGAAAGCCCCTGTTAAAATCCAATAGAAAGGAAAAACAAAGAGAACGGTCAACACCAAGAGAATAATCGTTGAAATTACCGTAAAGGCACTCATTTTTTTCTGTTTCATCTTGTCTCTCCTTTCTTTAATATTCGACGTCATTTCCAAGAATCTTGAATTGTGCAAAGCTAATCAAAGCAATCATGACAGCTAAAAATACCCCCATGGTATTGGCATAACCATATTCAGATAACTTGAAGGCTTTTTCATACAGGTAATACATCAATGTACTGGTTGAATAGTTTGGCCCTCCAGATGTCAATAGCTGAATCAAGGCAAAACATTGGAAAGAATTGATTGTTGTAATGATCGCAATATACAGAGTTGTTGGCAAAAGACTTGACCATTTAATCTTCCAGAAAACTTGCAGTTCTGTCGCTCCATCAACACGCGCAGCTTCTACCAATGAATTGTCAATATTTCCCATAGCAGCAATATAGAGAATAATAGGCTGCCCGACAGAAGTTGTCAGCAAAATCACAATAATCGCCATCAACGCCCAATGCTTATCACCCAGCCAAGAAATATTCTGGTTGATAACATGACCTGATTTCAGTACGAAATTCAAAATCCCTGACAGTGGGTCGTAAATCCATTTCCATACAACCGTTACAGCTACACTCCCTGTCACCACTGGCAGGAAGAAGACGAACCGATAAAATGACCGTGCAATCGCATTCTGACTATAGGTTTGAGAAGCCACAAACAAAGAGAACAACACAACAATTGGTACCGAACCAATAACAATAATCACCGTATTAATGAGAGATTTAATAAAGACTGGATCTTTAAACATTCGTGAGTAATTGTCCAATCCAACGAATGAAAAGGATGTCATAGAATAATTAAAGAAACTCGTTACAAATCCCATCACCATCGGTGCCAATACAAAGACAATAAAGAATAATAGAACTGGTGCCAAAAAAGCATAGGAAATCACCGTTTCTCTCATTCTTATTTTATTCACTTTCACATTCAACACCTCATTTAGCTAGAGGAGATACTGACCTCCTCTTTTTGATAAAAAATTCCCTTTTCCTATTTTATGAAACCAACAACAGAAAAAGGGAAATCGTTACATTATTTATTTTTTACTTTTTTTAATGGTTTCATTTGCTTTTTCTGTAAAGGTCTTCAAAGCAGATTCAACTTTTTCATCGCCATTTGAAACAGATTGCAACATTGGGAACCAGAGTGTTCTCATTTCTGCAAATCCATCAATCGTGTTGTAATATGGTGAATAATATTTTGTCCAAGTGTTGATTGTTTCCATCCGTTTGTCATTATATAATTTTCCAAATGAGGAACGGACTGGGAAGGCACCTGTACGAACAACATTTTTTGGCCCCCACTTTTTATCATCCGCAATAAATTTAACAAACTTTTTAGCAGCTTCTACTTTCTTTTTATCTTTATTGTTAAAGATGCCAAAGCCATTTACAAGGTATTCCAAAGCTGGTTTGCCATTGTCTGACGGGAATGGTACTTCAACAACTTCAACGCCACTTGCCTTCAACAATTTTGCTTGGATACCATTTTGCGCAGGTGCCCAAAGAACAGTATAAGAAGTTTGCCCATTCGCAAAGTTTTGAATATCTGCTCCACCATCGAATTGAGAGCCGTTTGTCATCAAACCATCTTTAATCCAGCTCACTACTTTGTTCAAACCTTTGACAAAGTTTGGACTGTCCGTTGTATATTTTGTCACCTTATCATCTGTTACAGAACCACCATAAAGATTTGAAATGAAAGCACGTGTACCTTGGTCACCACCTTGACCATTACTGAAGAGTGAGCCAGGAGTATACCCTTTAGCTTTCAATGCTTTTAATACTTTTTCAAAGTCAGCAGTTGTCCAGCCCTCTTTAACAAGGTCTAACACACCAGCTTCTTTCAGCATTTTCTTGTTCAATGCCATATAAAATGGCGCAGAGCTAATTGGATACATATAGGCTTTGTCACCAGTTTTGCTGGCCTGAATGATTTGATTGTTGTTAACATCTTTGACGAAGTCATCAGTAAAGAGATCATTCAATTCTGCCAATTTACCATTTTTACCATATTGAATAATCCGTCCTGGTGCGTCAAACAGCACATCTGGCGCTGTTCCTGCTTCAATAGCTGTTGTGATTTTTTCTGGACCAGATTTGAAGTCAATAGTTTCTAATTTCACTTTAATATCTGGATTAGCTTTTTCAAATGCTTTGATAATTTCTTTTTCATACGTACCAACACCATCGCTGGCCTTTTTTTGCGTGAAGACTGGGAAAGCCCACCAAGTAATCTCTGTCTTGCCAGAGGAATTTCCTGAATCAGCTGATTTGTTTGAACCACCTGAATTTCCACATGCTGCCAAAGATAAAATTGCAGCTCCTGCAACTAACGAACAAAGTATTTTCTTCATCCTCATATTGTTTCTCCTTTTATTGTCATCCTTTTTAGGATAAAATTGTTCCTACTTTTCACTTACTGCTGCAACAAAACGCTCTGTGATTTCTTTGGGACGCGTAATGGCACCACCCACTACAATTCCTCTAACACCTAGGTCATGAATGGTTTTGGCTTCACTCGGATAATGGATTTTTCCTTCCGCAATGACATCCAAACCTGCATCACATAAATTTTTTACTAAGTCAAAATTCGGTCCCTCGCATTGCAAACTATAAGAGGTGTAACCTGACAATGTTGTACCCACAAAATCCACACCTGCTTCTGCTGCAGCCACACCCTCTTCAAAGATACTCACATCTGCCATGAGCAATTGATGAGGATATTTTTCCTTCACTTGCTTGATAAAATCCGCAATCTTTAAACCGTCAAAACGTTCCCGCTTTGTACAATCAAAAGCAATTACTTCAATATCCAGAGATGCTAGTTCATCAATTTCTCGCATCGTTGCGGTAATAAATGGCTCTTGAGGTGGATAATCTCGCTTGATAATGCCGATGATTGGCAGCGAAGTAACCTCTTTAATTTCCTTAATATCCCGAACACTATTAGCTCGAATGCCAACAGCTCCTCCTTGTTCAGCCGCTTTTACCAAAAGGGGAATAACTCCACCTGCTTCAGTATATAGCGGTTCGTGTGGCAAGGCTTGACAGGAAACAATGATGCCATCTTTTATTTTGGCAATCAGCTCGTCTTTTGTCATTTGTGCCATAGGTAGCCTTCTCCTTTGCTATTGTAGATCAATCTTTAAAGCGCTTTCAATCTCACGGTACTATTATAGCTGTTTTTCTAAACGCTTTCAATAACATCCGATATTTAGGTTCTAATTTCTGATAATGCTCACTTTTCTCTTAAATCTTGAAAGTAGTTTCAGAGAGATAATCATTTTAACATGATACTATCATTATCGCACATTGCCTCTGAGGCACGCAAAAGACTACATCTCTGCGAGCGCTATCTACCACATCGTCACAAGCTTTCCCCCAAGAATTTTCCAGAATGGAGACCTTATAATAGAATTAGCAAGGGGGAACGCTTTTTTCAGGAGTATCAGCCAGAGTCGCTTTTGAATAAAAGTTTAAAAGTTTCTCAGTGCTGGTGTTCTTTGCGATATTGTCCTGGCGTCCGTCTAAATTTCTTTTTAAAAAGTCCGTTGAAGTGTTTTATAATATTTTATGCCACGCGACTCCTCACAAAAGATTATCAGTCAATATTTGCCAATTTTATTTTACGAACGAACCAGAGGTAGGGGACATATTGGGCAAGCATAAAAATTGAAAACGTAAATAAGCTACCGAAAATTTCATCGGTAGCTTATTTTTATGATAAATCAGTGCTTAAAACAATTCTTTGTAAAGAGCAATCGTTTCTTCTAGGGTTGGCATAAATGGATTTCCTGGTGCACAAGCATCAATGAGTGCATTTTTAGAAAGGTATTCAAAGTCAAATTCCTCTTCTTTAATGTCCAGTTCTGTCAATTTTTTCGGAATACCCACAGTTGCTGATAATTTTTCAATTTCAGAAATGGCATAATCAGCGCATTCTTTATCACTTTTGCCTTCCGTATGGAGACCAAGAGCTTTTGCAACATTTCGGAATGCTTCTGGCACACGTTTTGCATTTTCACGCTCTACAACCGGTAAAAGCATGGCACAACAAACACCGTGAGGAAGATTGTAAACTGCTCCAAGTTGATGAGCCATAGAATGTACATAACCTAGCCCAGCATTATTAAAGGCCATACCACCTAGGAAAATCGCATTAACCATCGCTTCGCGTGCTTCAATGTCATGGCCATTTTCAACAGCACGTGGCAAAAATTCTTTAATTAACTCAATTGCACCAATAGATAATTTTTTCGTTACATTGTATGCACCTGGTGTTACCAAAGCTTCAACCGCATGTGTAAGGGCATCCATACCCGTTGCAGCCGTCAAAGCTTTTGGTTTTGAAATCATCAATTCTGGATCATTTACTGACAGGAGTGCAAGGCTATTCTTGTCAACCATAACCATTTTCACTTTACGCTCTTCATCAGTAATAACATAGTTAATCGTGATTTCAGCTGATGTTCCTGCTGTCGTATTGATTGCTACAACCGGCAAGCCTTTTTCCTTTGATTTGTGAACACCTTCGTAATCTTGCGGACGCCCACCATTCGTTGCAAGAATTGAAATACTACTTGCAGCATCTTGCGGCGAACCACCACCAAGTGAAATAATAAAATCACAATTATTATCTCGCAAAACAGCTAAACCATCTTCAACATTTTTAACAGTTGGATTCGGATCAACATCACTAAAAACGACATACTCAATGCCTTCCTTATCAAGTGGTGCAGTTACCTTAGGTAAAATGTCACTACTTGCAATATAATGGTCTGTCACCAAGAGAGCTTTCTTATACCCCAACTCTTTGATATGACCACCTATTTCATTAATCACACCACAACCAATAAGATTAACTGATGGAACATAAAATACTGACATTATATGTCCTCCTTATTTTTTATAAATATCATCTATTTTAGAAACCGCTTACACAGCTATATTATAACACTCATAATGCTTTTTGCAACATCAACTTTTCATTATTTTAGTATCAAATTTACAGATTCAAAACTTATCAGTCTATTATGATATTTTAAGGCAAAGAGAAGTATAAGATTTTCTGTATACACAATGACATCGTCCCTATCAAATACCAACAATTGAAACATGACCGCCCTCCTTTTTTCACAACTAGTTTACAGGAAAACGCATACAATATTAAGCGAGAGAAAGGACACTCTCTCCAAATAGAAAAATCTCCCTACAAAAGCAGGGAGATAGTTACTGATAAACTGATTTATGTCTAAAAATCTGAATACATTGTCTGTACAATGACGAACGATTCAAATTAGAACAAACTTTACTGTCTATTTACGATGTCCTGGACGTTCTGCATAGCCATAGTAGGCATCAGCCATAATTTCTTCCATGTCAGTAACTATTGGCAAGCGTGGATTTGCTGGTGAACATTGGTCTTCATAAGCAAGAACGGCAATATCATGTAAGCTATCTTTCCAAGTTTTTTCATCAATACCTTGATCTTTAAAGTTCATCTTGATACCAACCGCTACACCAAGGTCATAAACAGCTTTGGCATACGCTTCAACCGCTTCTTCTGGTGTTGAGCAAGGAAGACCTAGCATACGAGCAATATCTTGGAATTTTTCATCAGCTTTCCAGTAATTGTACTTAGGCCATGTTGTAGTTTTAGATGGACGAGTTCCATTGTAACGGATAACATAAGGAAGTAAAATAGCATTTGTACGTCCGTGAATGGTGTGGTGAACAGCACCAATCTTATGCGCCATTGAGTGACTCATCCCAAGAAAGGCATTTGCAAAGGCCATACCAGCCATTGTAGAGGCATTGTGCATCTTTTCACGGGCTTCTGGGTCAGCCGTTTTTACAGATTTTTCCAAGTATTTGAAGACTAACTTGATAGTTTGAAGAGCAATACCATCTGTATAGTCATTGGCAAAGTTAGAAGTATAAGCTTCAGTTGCGTGTGTCAAGACATCCATACCTGTGTCAGCAGCAATAAATGCTGGAACAGATTCTACCAAAGCAGGATCAACAATTGCAATGGTTGGTGTCAATGCATAGTCAGTGATAGGGTATTTACGATTATTTGCCTTATCAGAGATAACTGCAAACGGTGTTACTTCTGAACCTGTACCAGATGTTGTTGGAATACCAATATACTGTGCTTTCTTACCAAGTGATGGGAATTTGAAGGCACGTTTGCGGATATCCATGAATTTTTGAACGAGGTCACCAAAGTCAACGTCTGGCTGTTCATAGAACATCCACATACCTTTAGCCGCATCCATTGGTGAGCCACCACCAAGGGCAATGATAGTGTCTGGTTCAAACGAGCGCATTACTTCAACACCACGACGAACTGTTGTGATATCTGGATCTGGTTCAACATCTGAAAAGACTTGAATCGTGACTTTGTTTTTACGAAGATTCAACTGGTCAATCACACGTTGTACAAAACCTAGTTTTTCAATTGATTTATCGGTAACAATCATGACACGTTCGATACCTTCGCAAGTTTGAAGGTATTGGATTGAGTTACGTTCGAAGTAGATTTTTGAAGGAACTTTAAACCATTGCATATTATTTCTACGTTTTCCTACTTTCTTGATGTTAAGAAGGTTGATAGCTGATACGTTATCACCAACTGAGTTGTGTCCGTATGAACCACATCCAAGTGTTAATGATGGAATGAAGGCGTTGTATACATCACCGATACCACCAAAGGTAGATGGAGAGTTCCAGATAATACGCATTGCTTTTATTTCCGTACCGAAACGTTTTGCAAGAGCTTCGTCTTTTGTATGGATAGCAGCTGAGTGTCCTAGACCATTAAATTCAACCATTTGACGAGCTTTTTTAAGTCCATCTTCAGTATCTTCAGCTTTCAAAACTGCAATAACAGGTGATAATTTTTCACGAGTCAATGGTTCTTTAATTCCAACTTCTGCACATTCAGCGGCCAAGATATTCGTACCTTCTGGTACTTTGAATCCTGCTTGCTCAGCAATCCACGTAGCTGGTTTACCAACAATATTTGGGTTCAATTTTGCACCAGCGCAGTTCTTGCTGTTAGCTTTTGCACCAAAACAGAATTCTTCCAAAAGCGCTTTTTCTTTCTTGTTGACAAAGTAAGTATGGTAAGATTTGAATTCTTCTACAAATTCATCATAGATTTCTTTATCAATGATCACGGCTTGCTCAGATGCACAGACCATACCATTATCAAATGATTTGGACATCACGATATCATGTGCTGCTTGGCGGATATTTGCTGATTTTTCAACGTAAGCTGGAACGTTACCAGCACCAACTCCAAGAGCAGGTTTGCCGCATGAATAGGCAGCTTTTACCATGGCGTTCCCACCAGTCGCAAGGATTGTTGCAATCCCTTCGTGGTTCATCAAAGCTGTTGTTGCTTCCATAGATGACTGTGTAATCCATTGAACACAGTTTTCAGGTGCACCTGCTGCAATCGCTGCATCACGTACGATTTGTGCCGCATGAGCAGAAGATTCTTGAGCAGATGGGTGGAAAGCAAAGATAATTGGATTCCGCGTTTTCAACGAAATCAATGATTTAAAAATCGCTGTTGAAGTTGGGTTGGTCGTTGGAGTGATTCCGCAGATTACTCCGACCGGTTCAGCAATTTTCGTTAAACCTGTAATAGGATCATCTTCAATCACACCAACAGTTTTAACACCACGCATATTGTTAACAACATGTTCGCAGGCAAAAAGGTTTTTTGTTGCTTTGTCTTCAAAGACACCGCGACCTGTTTCTTTAACAGCATGTTCTGCTAAGATACCATGTGCATCAAGAGCAGCAACTGAAGCTTTTGCAACAATGTAGTCTACTTGTTCTTGATTTAATTTTCTCATTTCTTCCAGAGCAACTAGCCCTTTTTGAACGAGTTCGTCAACATGCTTTTCAGCAGCTAACTTTTTTTCTTCGGGAGTTAATGTTTTTTTATCAGCCATGTGTTCCTCCAATGGTTTTTAGGATTTTTATAAACCCTTTGTTAAATTTTTCACAAGATTATTATACCTTATTTTTTTTCTCTTGTAAACAGTTTCATGCAAACTTCACAAACTTTTTCTTTTATATTGTGAAGTTATTTCAAAACATGAGTTTTCTATTATATTTAAAAACATTGTTTGTGAATTTTAAAACATAAAATTATATATTTCACATACTTTTTCAAGATTTCCTAAAACAAAAGTTATGTAAAAAAGAGCATTTTTGCCATGTATTCCTCCACCCTCGTTCTACCCTACTATCCTTTTTACAGTACACAAAAGTCATGAATCGCAAAGCAATCCATGACTTCTAATTATTTACTACTATTTCTTCACCGTTCCTTTTTTCACAGCTTCATCAATGGCTTGTTTAACGGTTTGTGCATAGAGCTCACCGCCCTTGGTGATTGTTGTTGTCTCCGAGCCAAAGTGCACATAGTCAGTTCCGTACCAAATTTCTGGGTGTTCGATAGCAGTTTGATACCAATCCGCTACAAATACATAATCGTATTTTTTCGCCAATTCCAACTCATACTGACGTGTTTTGACTGCCAAGCTAGAAGCGTTATGTGCTGTGCGACCATCATACGGCGTCACTAAAACCAAACGATGTCCTTTTGGTAATTTCTCAATAAATTGATTGAGCAAACTTTCGTAGTTATCAACCGTATTGGTTCCCAAGGCTAAGACGACTGTCTCCAGAAGCACCTTGTTTGAAATATCAGTTTGATAGACTTGCAAGCCCGATTCTAAGTTTCGACTGACCGCTGCATCCACTTGAATTCCCGGCATAGCCTGCTTGAGCCATTCACTTGCTCGCAAAGCTACCGAATCTCCGATAACGGTCGTACCCTTTGCTACATTGTATTGACTGGCACTCACATTATCAGCTTGGGTACGAGTGATCTGCATTTTACTGTCAGCTTGATTTAACCCATTGACGAGCAAATTTTCTTCAAAAGCACCAATTTTCGGAGCAGTCACAATCATGACCAAAGCGACCAGTGTTAATGGAATCAAACTATAAAATACAGGTGTTGTGATTTGCTTGATGTCCATCTTCAAGCCAAATACTTTTGGCTCTCTACCTGCTAATGTCGGCTCCAATAGATAGAAAGAGAAAGCCGCCAAAGCAAAAGAAAGCACGGTTGTTAATAGAACTGCCCATCCATTGCTCATCAATTGGGAAAAGATGATGTAAAACGGCCAATGGAACAAATACACACCATAGCTCGTATCTGCAATAAATGTGATAACGGGCGGCTCATCAACATGTGGCGTCTTCTCATGGAGCACACGTGTTGCCAAAATCATCACCACCGAAAATACCGTTGCAAGAAGAAAACCAAACAGATAAGTCAATAAATTATCAAATCTCAGGAGGAACGTTAATAACAGCAAAGCTGCAAAACTACCACCAAGTAGATAAAAGGTCTTTTTCAAATCAAGCGCCTGCTCCATTTTACGAAAAGGTGCTCCCAAATCACTCACACCCGAAAGTGTCGCTAAAATACTTCCTGCAAAAAACGGGAAGATATGCGTGAAACTTGAAAAGTAAATCACAGAAAAGTTTGAAGAGAAGAAACTTCTGACAAACATAGAGAGAAAACTAATCAAGAACAAAGCAGATGATAAAAGAAAGATAATACCACGAAATTGCCCAATGGTTTTACTTTTCTTCGCTAAATACCATGTTGCCAAGCCCCACAAGATATAGTAGTGCATCTCCAAAGCCAAGCTCCATGTGTGCACAAAGAGATGTTGGATAAATTGACTCTCGTAATTTCCACCAGACAAAATTTCATAAAAATTTGTCACAAAGCCGAGCACAGCAGCGATTTGCGTCCCAATACCAGCCACAAAATCCTTCCGAATCAACAGGGTAAAGGGCATGACAATCAAAATCATAAAGACAAGCGGTGGCACAATCCGATAAAAGCGACGTCTCAAGAATCCTTTAACATCAATGTCTTTGTCTCTGGCAAATTCATCAATCAAGAGAGATGTAATCAAAAAGCCTGAGAAAGTGAAGAAAATATCCACACCAATAAAACCGCCAGGAAAAGCTTTCTGGAAGAAATGGTAGAGCAGGACTAGAAGTAACCCTGTAATCCTCACTAATGAAAACCATTTAACGCGCATTTTGATAAATCCCCTGTTTAAACTTTCCCTTGTAGACAACATTATTTTCTGTTGTTAATTTGCCTTGACCATCTGCTTGACCATTTACAAAATTTCCTTCATACTTCCAGCCAGCTTTAGCTGTAAAAGTTCCTTTCCCATTGAAAGTTCCATTTTTAAAATAGCCTTTATAAACATCACCATTCTTAAAAGTCAATGTTCCTTGACCATTCATTTTACCACGGACGAGACTGCCATTATATTTGATTGTTCCTTTATCCAAGGTCAATGCCCCTTGACTGGGAATACCTGATGTAAAAGCCACCATCGCTGATAGGACAATAACCGTTACTGCTAGCAATTCCAAGTTATGCCTTGTAAGATAAATTTTGTACTTTTCGTAAAATTCTTTTAATGCGTCCATTCTCTCCACTAATCTTCGCTCTTTATGCGCTCAATCCATTTCTGACAGCCTGCCAAGACAAGCTGATAAGTTTCATCAAAATCACCTGTGTACCAAGGATCTGGCACACTTCTCTCTTCAAATTGAAATACTTTCTCCAGATATTTTCCCGGTGCGATTTTCCTCAAATCTTGAAAATTGGATTCGTCCATTCCTATAATATAATCAAAGTCTACAAAATCCTGCTGTGAAATTTGTTGAGAAGTTTTGCTTTGGTCGTAAGGAATGGCATATTTCTTAAAAATCGCCTGCGTTCCCGAATGGATTGGATTACCATGCTCCCAATCAGAAGTCGCACGACTTTCAACATAAACACCATCTGTCAAATCTTTCATCACAAATTCTGCCATTGGACTGCGACAGATATTTCCCAAGCAAACAAACACAATTTTTTTCATAGCATAGACCTCTTTACTATTATAACAAAATCTAAAAAAATAGGAATTTAAACCCCTGAGAATTTTTGAATTCTTTTAAAAACACAAAAGCCGCCGATTGGGCGACTCTTATAGGGAGATTATTATGAAAAAGAAAAGTTTTTAGGAGTTCAAGTTAAGCTCTTCTCAACTTGTGATTATAGTATACCGATATTGACTTAAATTTTTCTTAAAGATTTTACTATTTTTGAGAAATTTTAAAGAAATTCAATTTGAAGATTGTTCCACTTCTTCTGCCAATTCTTTTTGCTCAGTCGTTGTTCATAAAGAGCTTTTCTCGCTGGATCTGTTAAGAAATGCGGAGTCGGCTGAACACGAAAATGGAGAATGTCGTCTAAGCCATAAGGCGCAAAGAGTTCCAGCTGTCTATTATCCAACAAACGTAAACCCACAGCTGTACAGCGCTCTGGATATTTACTCATGGCATCTTGCGAGCTAGTATAAGATTGGGTATTTGGACTGTAGATATGCATATAGACTTGATTATTGACTTCCCAATGGTAATGTGGAAATTCTCGCTTGAGTCGATTTTCAATATTGAGCGTTTCCTCGTAAGAAATATCTGGGTCAAAGAAGATTACATCCACATCCGTCTCCGTATCAAAGCCGGGCTTGTCCGACAGAATATTCCAGATGACATTTCGTACTGAACCAGCACAAAGCCAGCTGTCTTTCAATTGCAAGTCATAGATAATCTGTAAGATAGTCATCATATCTCGGTCTGATGAAAACGCATGTAAAATCTCTTTTTCAGATAGCATGTTATTTCTCCAAATATTCATAACCCAAATGCTCGTAAGCCTTACGGGTTGCCACGCGCCCTGTTCGAGTTCGCATAACAAAGCCTTTCTGGATCAAATAAGGCTCATACATATCTTCGACCGTTTCTTGCTCTTCTGCGATATTGATAGACAGAGTCCCCAGACCAACTGGCCCGCCACCATACACTTCAATCATGGTCTTGAGAATCTTCTGATCCACATAATCTAGACCTTCCTGATCCACATCCAGCATCGTCAGGGCTTGATCAGTAATTTGGTCATCAATTAGTCCGTTGCCCATAATCTGAGCAAAATCTCGTACACGTTTAAGAAGCCGATTGGCAATCCGAGGCGTGCCTCGGCTACGCAGAGCTAATTCTTCAGCTGCTTCATGCGTAATCTCCATTTCAAAGATGTCTGCCGTCCGCTCCACAATCTCCGTCAAATCTGCTTCTGCATAATATTCCATGTGACCAGTAATGCCAAAACGAGCCCGTAAAGGATTGGACAGCATACCAGCTCTGGTCGTAGCGCCAATCAAGGTAAACGGTGGCAAATCCAAGTGAACACTACGACCGGTCTCGCCAGAGCCAATCATAATATCAATGTAAAAGTCCTCCATAGCGCTATAGAGCACCTCTTCAACAGACATAGGCAAGCGGTGAATCTCATCAATAAAGAGAACATCTCCCGGCTCCAAATCGTTCAAGATTGCCACCAAATCGCCCGCTTTCTCAACAACTGGACCCGAAGTTTGCTTGAGATTGACTCCCAGTTCATTGGCAATGACAAAAGCCATAGTGGTTTTTCCCAACCCTGGAGGTCCAAAAAGCAACGTGTGATCTAGCGCTTCATCTCGCATTTTAGCTGCCTCAATGAAAATTTTCAGCTGATTTTTGACCTTGTCTTGCCCAATATATTCTTGTAAATACTGGGGACGCAATGTGCGCTCTACGAGCTCCTCGTCTCCCATCAATTCATTATCCAAAATTCTACTCATAAATACTATTATAGCAAAAAATCAGGTTGGTAAGCTGGTTTAACCTTAGATTTTACAAATAGAAATCGAAGGGAATGAGATTATGATGATATTTGATGATACTAAATGTCTTAATCAAAAACGACAGAAAAATGTACTGCCGTTTTTAATATTCATTTTCATTTGCTTGTTGCATGATAAATGGTTGTGCTGGTAAAAACCTCACCTGCTTTCAAGATAACATCAGCCTTCAGGTCGCTGTGAATGGCATCTGGTAGGGCTTGGGTTTCAAGAGCCAAGCCATTGTGTTGAATCATGGATTGTCCATTTAAAATGACTGTATCATCTACAAAGTTTGCTGAGTAAGTCACTAGGCATGGCGCACTTGTTTTAAATGTCAAAAGGCGACCGGATTTAGGATCGTACAAGGAACCTGCTTCTTTCTCTCCTTTTTTCAATGCAAACGGATGATCCAAGCCAGACACAATCTGAATCTGCTCATCTTGATTGGCAAAAATATCCTTAAAAGCTACACCTTTTATTAGATCTTTGACAAACCCCCGCTCTGAATCTGGCATTTTAGCAGGCACGCCGTCCGGTGCGATTGGAAATACACCTAAGGTATTCAACTGCAAGATACAGTTATCAATTGGTTGGCTGAAATCACCTGATAAGTTGAAGTAACTGTGATTGGTTGGATTGACCAAGGTATCTTTGTCCGTCTGAACTTGGTAAGAAATCTCTAACTCACCTAGTTCCGTTAAAGTATAAGAAACCCAGACTTTCAGATTTCCCGGAAAACCACCCGTTCCATCTGCACGTTCGGTATAGAAAGTGACGCCTTCATTTGTGACTTCCTCAACTTGAAAAATAGCACTATCCCAGCCAGTAGAACCGCTATGATTGCAATTTTCTGCGTTGTTGACTTCTAACTGATAGGTTTCGCCATTTAGCTCAAACTGTGCTTTTGCAATCCGTCCTGCAACCGGTCCGACGCTTGCACCATATTTAGGGCTGTTGCCTACATAGGCATCAAAATGATTAAACCCCACCACGATATTTGCAAATTCATGATTTTTGTCCGGAGTGGCATACTCTAAGACAGTCGCACCATAAGTCATGACTTTCAAACGATAGCCCAAATCATTTTCAAATGTATAAGAGACAATATTTTGCCCTTGAAATGTTCCAAAAATAGCTTCTTGATAAGATTTCATACAACTTTCCTTGTTTTTATTACAAATTTAGGTTTGCCTATTTTAAATTTTTAGTTTTTCCGTCCACGAAACAGCTGTTTCACGTAAAACACGATTCAAGTCTTCAATATTTTGACGCCCCGCTTCATCTAGCCAAGCTTTAGCTGCATCTGTTCCTTGATCTGCAAAGACCGTAACTGCGTCTTTCCAAGTCGCACGTCCGCAAAGGACACCGTTAAATTGAGAACCCGCTTCATGCGCCACTTTGAGCGTTTTCTGGAAAAGCTCTACGCTAACTCCAGCACTCAGGAAAATAAAGGGCAGATGAGTTGCATCAGACTGCTCTTTGAAAAATGTCTTGGCTTCTGCGAGGTTGTAGACAGCTTCAACTCCGCCTTTCGTAAACCCTTCGACAAAATTCATATTGACCGGTACTTCCACTTTCAAAACATCAACATTGTAGCGCGGATTTGAAAAGAGTTTCATGGCTTCATTGACCTTTTGCGGTTTTACTTTCGCATAATCTGCATCTACTACATTATCACGCTTTGCATCATACGTCAATATTTCAAGGAAATAAGGAATGTTTTCTGCCACACATTCACTTCCTACGCGCTCTACCCAGGCTTGCTTGATGTCGTTGATTTCAGGCTTATCATCTACATCATAGTAAATCAAAACCTTGACCGCATCAGCGCCCAACTCTTTCATGCGTTTGGCTGACCAATTTGGTAGCAAGTCTGGCAAGCGACCTTCTGTTGTCGCATCATAGCCTGTTTTTTCATAAGCAACAATAAGACCGCATTCTGGCGCACGTAATTTGGTAGCAGGTACACCGAATTCTGGATCCAAAAGGATAGAAGTAGCATACGGAGTCAACTGACTGGAAATCAATTGTTTAAATTCAATGAGCGCTTCATTTCCTGATACAGCATGTGCGCCACTTGCCAGCATTTTTTTCAACGAACCTCTCTGGTCAATCGCCAAAGCCCCAATAATGCCATTTTCATATGAAAGATTCTTTAAGTGTGCTAATTTTTCGTGACTAATCTTTAATTTTTCCATGGGTTCCTTCCTATTCTTTATCAAATGAGTGAATGATGACGCCTTGTACAACACGGTTGACGGTGCCTGTCGGAGACGGTGTGTCTGGACGATTGTTCACTTTGAGGGCTGTCAACAAGGCAAATAATTGACCATAAACAATATAAAGGAATACGCGATAAACATCATCTGCTAGCTGTTGACTAGAAAAAATGACTTGTTCAACATTTTCCAAATCTTCTTTTTGATCTGTCAATAGAATCACCTTGCGGGCAATCTCATCTCCGGCTACTTCTCGTACTAAGTCAAGGTCGTATAATTTGGTGTAGGAATCTGTCGAGCCAAACACCACAACGACCGTTTCTTCATTCACTAACGATTTTGGACCGTGACGGAATCCGACTGGGCTTTCATACATCGTCGCCACTTGTCCTGCGGTCAATTCCAAAATTTTCAGCTGGGCTTCATGCGCTAAGCCAAAGAAAGGACCTGCTCCCAGATAAATGACACGATTGTAATCCAAGGAAACCATCTTTTGAATGGCTTCTGCCGAGTCTAACATTTCTTGGCTCAAGGCTATCAAAGTAGAAACTTTTTCGGCTTTTGCAGCTAAATCTGCTTTGTCAAAGACGAGCAAGGCTGTCAACATCATAGACGTAAAGCTAGAAGTCATGGCAAAGCCAACATCATTTGACGGTGCAGGTTGGAGCAAGAGCAAATTGCGTTCGTCACCGTGTGCTTGCTGGGCTAATTTACCTTCTTCGGCACATGTAATCGTGATTTGGTAAAGTTCCTCAACTATGTCTTTTGCCAAGTCAACTGCCGCAACACTCTCTGGTGAATTGCCGCTACGAGCAAAGGAAACCAAAATGGTCGTCACTTCCTTGTGCAGATAAGCAAGCGGATTAGCGACAATATCTGTCGTTGCAATGGCATTAAAGTTCCACTTGCGTTCATCGTAAATCTTTCTGAAATAAGGCAAAAGGGTATCTCCGACATAGGCTGATGTCCCAGCCCCTGTCAAAATAACCTTGATATAATCATACTTTTCATCAATATTATTCAGAAAAACAGCAATCTCATCAGCTTGCACTTTATAATTTTCAAAAGCCGTCTGCCAAACTTGCGGCTGTTGATAGATTTCCCGTGTGGTGATTTCCGCACCTAATTCAATTAAGTCTTCCTTTGTATAATCTAGCATGGGTCTCCTTTCTGCTTTGCAATGCTAACTAAAAGAAAGGGAGCGGGAAAATGATGATTTTAAAGAAATCCATTTTCTTGCCCCAGCCCCCTTAGTTATACAGATTGCTCATTGGAGCAATTCAAGCAAGGACGTGTTTTTCAGCGACTATTAGCTGGACACTCCTTTATTCATCTTCGTCATCGTTCATTTCTGCTAATACATCATTGACTTTCACGATGTATTTGTTCGCTTTTTCGATATATTTTGCTTCTACGCCAATCAGGGCAGAATTGATAAATTCAATCACCATTGGCATATTCATCCCTGCATAAAGTTCAATTTGGAGTCCTTCCAAAATCAGACGGCTAACGACATTGCAAGGTGTTCCACCAAGCAGGTCGGCAAAGACGATATAATCATCTAAATCTTTTACAGTCGCTAAAAATTTAGCCGTAAAGTCGTCTATTCCTTCTTTCGGAAGTAAGGGAACTGTATGAACGAAGTCCAGTGGCCCCATAATCATTTCGGTGCTTTTTTTCAATTCTTCACAAAAGCGACCGTGACTGACCAATACAAGTTGTTTTGTCATTTATAGAGAAGCTCCTTTTAAACACCTAAGATTGGTGTATGAGTAAAGTGTGAAAATGCAGAAACACCAATTGCAATAATAATCACGATAAAGATTGCCTTTGTTGAATTCATGCCTTTCTTACCAAGCAGCCAATAAACAAAACCTGTAAACAATGCTGGCACCAAACGTGGGAAGATTTTATCCAATGTTTCTTGAAGATTGAAGGTGACACCACCGAAGCTTTGTGTATAGGTAAACTTAAAGTTAATCATCGTAGCAATCAAGGCCGCCACCATGAAAACACCAAGAACTGTTGCAGCATCTGTGATGGCAGACAATTTGTCCTGCATGGTTGTAACTAATTTCACCCCTTCTTTGTGGGCAAACTCTAATTGTTTCCAACGGAAGACATTGATTGCGATTGTCACAGCTATCCAAAGGAAAATTCCAAGAGGATTGCCTTCAACAGCAAGTCCAGCAGCCAGACCACCCATAATAGCAGGAATAGTAGAACCAAAAATCGCATCGCCAATCGCGGCAAATGGCCCCATTAAACCAGTTTTAATCCCTGTAACGGTATCTTTAGCCGCAACTCCTTCATTTTCTTCAAGTGCTAGGTCAATCCCTGTTACTAAAGTATGGAAAAAGTTAGATGTGTTGAAGAATTGCGTATGTGTCCGCATCATTTCTTTTAATTCTGGCGTACCGTCTCCATATATCTTGCGCAATTGCGGCAAAATCATATAAAGATAGCCTGACGCTTGCATACGCTCGTAGTTCCAACCCCATTGGAAAGTAAAGAGACTACGACGGTTGATTTGTTTAAAATCTTCTTTTGTTAATTTGTAATTAGAGTTCGTCATCGTCAATTTCCCCACTTTCTGATTGTTCTGCAGCAACAGTCACCATTTGTTTATTAGTTGCATTTTTATAATTGATTGTTGCCAAGGCAAAGCCAATAATCGCAATTCCAATCATTGGTAGGCCTTCAAATTTTGCACCACCAAGAGCTGTGGCGATTTGTTTGACAGCTCCTGAAGCAGCTGCCAATGTTGAAATATAATCAAAAACAACTTTCAACATAGCTGTAATGGCAAAACCTAAACCAAGATAATGAAGATTTTTCTTGACTGGAAGGTAACGAAGCAAAATTGCAAAACCGACACCAGGAAGCATTTTACCTGCAAGAATCAATCCGTCTGCAATCCATTGTGCATTATTGGCAAGCCAGTCTGAGAAGGCTTTTACAGCGTCTCCACCGAGCCACAAAGCCAGAAATACTGGAAGGGCACGTGAAAGTCCCCATGGAATAGCACCTAATAAGTAATTGCGTTCAATGCCTTTATAGTCAAATTTTTCAACCGCTGCATCAATACGATGTGCAAAGTAAGTCGTAGAGAACCGTCCAAGGACGTCTGTATAAACTAGCAAGGCTGCTACCGGAACGGCAATAGCTGAAATAGCGAGTTCTGATTTCATACCTGTTGCCACAGAGAATGCTGTTGCAAGAACCGCACCAGAAGTTGCATCAATCCGAGAGGCACCACCGAATGTACCAACCCCAAGCACAACGAGTTGGAGACTACCACCAATAAACAAACCAGTCTTCAAATCTCCCATGACCAGACCAGTGATAAAACCTGCAAAAACAGGGGAGCCAGCTGATGAGTTAATCGTCAACTCATCCAAAATTTGATACGCTGAATACAGCGTCAGTAAGAGAATTTGCCACCATTGTATCATAACAATGACCTCCTAAATTTATTTCAATAATGTCATAAAGTCTTCAACTGGATCATTTGGAACCATTTGAGCTGTTATTGTCACACCTTTTTCATGCAACTTGTTAAATACTACCACGTCTTCATCTACCACGTTAATTGAGCGTGTGATAGAACGCGTTTCAGATGTCTGCGACATATTGCCCACATTGAGCGTTTCGATTGGCACGCCTGCTTCTACTAATTTCAAAAAGCGGTCTGGCTTTCTCGCAACAATGAGCAGGCGTTGGCTATCATATTTGCCGGCTAGAATATTTTCTGCTGCTTTTGCAACTGGTAAAACACTCAATTTCACACCAGCTGGTGTCGCCAATTTCAAGCCGCTTTTTTCAATAGCATTTTCTGCTACTTCATCATCTACTACCATGATACGTGAGATGTTTAATTTTGTAGTCCAAAGATTGGCTACTTGCCCATGGATCAAACGTCCATCAATCCGATTCCCTACAATTGTCATAATTTTGCCCCCTTTATTGTTTTAAATGTAGGTTTGTGAACTAAATGAATAAATTCGCTGTATTTCCCTTCAGTTTCAAAAATAATGATACGATTTTTTCCGATAGTTAAGAGACCATGTGGAATATACAGCGATAAGGTCGGTCCGACATCCCAGAAGCGACCGATATTGACACCATTGACAAAGACGATTCCTTTGCCAAAGTGGGTCAACTCCAGATAAGTATCTTTAAGCGCTTTCAATTCAACGTCAAACGCATAGAAAGCTGGCTGATTTTCATGCCATTCTTTCGTAAAATCAATTTTTTCTGGATTTTTCAACTCTAATGGATACTGTTTCCAATGGAGCATAAAATGAAGATCTTTGCAAACTCCTGTGCGAATACCTTTATGCTGGCTTTCTGTCAAAAGTTTATGCCCATAGTTAACACGCCCCATGTTCTCCATCAAAATATCCAATAGATGTGTTGACTGTTTCTGCTGCGAAACTAAGATGTCTTCACCAATTTCTGTCTGGTACTGAGTTTTGATACGGTTTCCATCTACAAAAAGTTGCATCCGATCACGCCCATTGATGACACGAATCCGTTCCTCGTCCGCATCCCATTCCGCTTCTGTACGATAGAGTAGATAGCCAACATTTTGTCCCAGCTCCTCCATGTTCATAGGGTACAGACTTTCGATTGGCTGCGCTACATCTTCTAAGGTTTCAAATAAACTAACTTTCTCACTAAGCGGAATATCCTTTAACTCAAACGATTCTTTTACCAAAGGTTCCATTTGTGGATATTCTGGATAATATTTTTTTAACATTCGCTGAATAGCAAAGTATTTAGGCGTTGGGGTTCCTTGTTCATCAAGGAGAGCTTCATAATCATAAGACGTCACTTGTGGCAGGTCAATGCTTCCTCGCGCTGAACAGCCATTCATGAAACCAAAATTTGTCCCCCCATGAAACATATAAAGATTGATACTGCCTTGTTGCAAAACTTCGTGAACCGCTTCAGCCAACTCTTCTGGATCTCGTGTGATGACCGGCTCCTTCCAACGATTGAACCAACCGTCCCAAAATTCCATACACATGAGCGGCCACTTCTTGCCATGTTCATCAAAGAATTCCTGCATCTGCGCGAAATTTTCTTTTGCTTTGGAGCCAAAGTTCCCCGTTACAAACACATCATCCTCAATAAGCGTCCCTGCCCGCAAAGTGCCTCGCCAAGGTCCGTCTGACGTAAAGAGCGGACAAGTCACACCTCGCTCTAGCATCATATCTCGAACAACTCTCAAATATTCCTTATCTTCGCCATACGAGCCATATTCATTTTCGACCTGCATCATGAGAATGTTGCCGCCATTTTCCAAAAGATGCGGGACTAAGCGCGGAAGCAATTCATCATAATAGCTAGCAACTGCGGCAAAATAAGCAGGGTCAGAAGAACGAATTCTCATCTCCTCCTTCAAAAGCCAAGCCGGCAAACCACCGAATTCCCATTCTGCACAAATATAAGGTGACGGACGAAGCAAGGCATACAAGCCTAAATCTTGAGCAATTTGAAGAAATTTCTCCAAATCCAAGATCCCCTCAAAGCAAAACTGCCCTTTCTGAGGTTCATGAACGTTCCAAGGAATGTAGGTTTCTACCGTATTAAAGCCCAGAGCTTTCAAATTATAAAGCGAATGATACCAATCATCTGGCTGAATCCGAAAATAATGAATGGCACCAGACAATATTTTAAAAGGCTGTTGATTCAGATAAAATTCTTCTTTAATCTCAAATCTTGCCAAACCATTTCCTTCTTTCACATAACATTTTTGTAATCGGTTACATAGGTTAATATAATATATTTTGTATGAAATGTCAATAGTTTTTGAAAAATTTAACCATTTTAAGAAAAATTATGGTAAAATTTTTTATGAGAGGGAAGCGAAAGAGAGGTGAATAACATGGCAATCCCTAAATACCAATACATAAAAGACGAACTCAAAAGCAAGATTATCTCAGGTCAATTTGAAAACGGAGATAAATTTTATACAGAAGCTGAGCTAATCACAATGTACGATGTGAGTTCTATTACTGTTGTCAGAGCTTTAAATGAGCTAGCAAAAGACGGATATATCATTCGCCAGCAAGGAAAAGGAACATTTGTGTCGCGCGCGCGTAAGCACAAACTCGTTGAATTTTCTGACGTTGAGATATTTCCCACCCAAAATGATCAAGTGACCGTTTTATCAATCGAGCGCGGAAACGACTTGAAATTTCTTGATAAGTTAGATTTGAAGGGACACCAATTTTACTATAAAATCGAGAGACTTCGTAAAGCAAAAGATACCCCTTACATCTATCATCAATCCTATATCCCAGAGCAATATATCAACGCAAATTATCCAAATCTTGAATATTACAGCTCTATCTACAACCGCTTCAAACAAGACTATCATATTCACATGAATGACGAGCATTTTGAAGAAACAAATGAAATAATCTTCCCGACACCAGAAGCTGTTGCAACATTACTGGACATTGACACAAACTTCCCGACCGTCTTCCAAGTAAAAACAACACAGTTAGAAAGTACAGGACAAATTTTAGAGTATAGCGAAGCCTACAAACGTGGCGACTTCTTTAAAATCAAGTTCGTGTCACGCAGTGGAAATCACTAATTATTTTTATGTAAGAAGCTGGGACAAAGTGCTCAGCTTCCTTTGTTTATATATAATCAGAATTATAAGACGCAGTGGTTTGAAGAAGCTCTATTGGCTTTAGTTAATGTAGAGTTTCCCATGCACAATTGATTAGGCACTTTAGTGCCAATCAATCACTGCTGAGTGGACTCTAATACGTTGATAAATCAACTTTTACAGCCCTACTCAACCGTGCGGAGGTGGGACGATGAAATCAAGTTTCTACGAAACTACTGATTTCTGTCCCACTCTCTTTTTTATATCTTGGCATCATTATAACCCATCTATACCAATTTGAAAAGAATTTTGCTTTGTTTTTTATTTGTCAACTTTTTATCATTGTTATGAAAAAAACAAGATGTGCTGTCATCTTGTTTTTCTCTTATTTATTAAAATTCTCAATTTCTTTAGTAGTCATATTTGCCTTGATCTGCAGTACTTTTTCTTCTGTAAGACCAGTAAATTTCCCAAAATAAGGAACAAATTTTATCTTATATGCCTCACGAAAAGCAACTAACTCTGGCGTCTTTTTCTCACTATCTAAATAATAAAAAGATTTTGTTTTGGCTCGTTGCAGTTGTTTCACAAATCGCCTACAGTGTGGACAAGTTCCTCGCCCAATGTAGAGATAAAAATTTTCACTCTGAGCCTGCTTTTCTTTGAGTTCAGGCACCGTTATCTGGTGAAATTTCGCTACAATAGTTTGATACTCTTTTTGTTCATCTATTCGCTCAGCTGGATCTAGCAAAACTGAATGGCAGGTAACTATTCCGAAAATCAAAAACACTCCAAGTAATTTCAGCCAATGCTTCTTTGCCATCTCTATCCTCGCTATTCTATACAGCTATTATAAAAAATTCAGACAAGAAGCACAAGAAAAGACAAAAAAAGTAGGCCGAAACCTACTTTTGACTAGTTTTAAATGATACCCAAAATGATATTGTAGAGCAAAGCCCCTACGACACCGCCGACAATTGGACCTAGGACTGGAATCCAAGCATAGGACCAGTCAGAATCCCCTTTATTTGCGATTGGTAAAAGAGCATGCATGATACGCGGTCCCAAATCCCGTGCAGGATTGATCGCATAGCCTGTCGTTGGTCCAAGTGAGAAACCGACTGCAAAAATAACTGTTCCTACGATGATTGGACCCAAACCAGCGGCAACTTTATTTGGACCAATTGCCATAATCGTGATGACAAGAATGGCCGTTCCCAGCGCTTCTCCTAAAAAGTTAGAAGCTGTATGGCGAATGGCTGGTCCCGTTGAAAAGCTGGCTAAAATCAAGGCTGAATCTTTCGTTTCAGCCCAATGAGGGTAATAGTGAAGCCATAGAACAAAAGCCGCAGCCATGGCACCCAGCATTTGTGCAAGAATGAACGGAAAAACCTGTCCCCAACTAATCGCTCCAATAGAAGCCATTGCGAATGTGACCGCTGGATTCAAGTGAGCTGGGCTGAAAAATCCAGATACATAAACCGCCACTGTACAAGCAATCCCCCAGCCTAAAACGATAGAAACCCAGCCAGTTCCTTCCTCCTTCGTCTTGCTCAAAACATTCCCAGCAACAACCCCATCACCAAGCAATACTAGGATAAAGGTCCCTAAAAATTCACCGAGATACTGAATCATAATCCGCCTCCTTTATTTCTTAATCTCCAATTCTTTCAATTGTTCTTGGATAGTTACCAAATCTGCACCAGCTTGCAAGAGAGCAGCTGCAGTATAAGCCCCTTCAACAATGGGAACATTATTGATGATGATGTCCTTATCTGAAAAATCTGCCACCAGCTCCAGATTCATGCGAGCCGATCCAAGATCAAAGAAAGCTAAAATCTTCTCCGCTTTGTTGGCTTCCACAACCGTTTGAACTTGTTCAAAACTTGTGCCAATGCCGCCATCTTCTGTACCGCCCACATAGGTCAGCACAATGTCTTTAGCAACTTCTGAAATTAAATCCACAAGGCCTTGAGCAATCCATTTTGAATGAGAAACGATGACAATCCCAACTTCTGTCATGCTTTTTCCTCCACTTCTAGCAAGGCTTCAAAAAGTAAGCCTGATGAATACGAACCGGGGTCAATATGTCCGATAGAGCGCTCTCCAACATAAGAAGCCCGACCCTTCGTTGCTTTCATATCTTTCGTCGCTTCAACCAAAGTATGAATGGTTTCTTTAGTCAACTCTCCTTTTTGAAGAGCCATCACCACACCATCCCAGACATCTACCATCGTTTTTTCACCGACGCTTGCTTTCCCACGCTTTTGAATCATATCAAGCCCTGCTTGAACAGCATCTGCCAAGCTAGCAGCTTCTTTTTCAGCCTTCATTATTCCCATGAAAGCTGAGCCGTAAAGAGGTCCAGAAGCCCCACCGACCTTGCTGAGCAATTGCATGGAGACAACTTGAAAGACTTCTGCTGAATTGGTAAAATCTTTTCCTTCCAGATTTTCAACGACAGCGGCCATACCACGCGCCATATTGCCACCGTGGTCTCCGTCACCAATGGGCGTATCTAACTCTGACAGATAGTCTTTGTTGGCTTGAATTTTTTCGTTAAAGAGAAGCATCCATTTCTTTGCTAATGCTGCATCCATATCATACCTCCTACCAAGCAATCGTTGCAACAGGACTGTTCAAAGCTTCTAGCCAGTCTTCACGTTCCAATTTGATAAAGGTCAGAGAAATGCCTGCCATGTCAATAGATGTCATGTAGTTTCCTAATTTCTTGTAAACAACTTCCAGACCTGCTGCTGCGAGAATTCCAGCCACATCGTTGGCAAAGACGTATTGTTCCATGAGCGGTGTTGCCCCCATGCCATTGATAAGGATTCCGATTTTATCTCCTGCTTTGAGTTCAAAAGAGTCTTTCAATTTTGCCACTAATTCTTGTGCCAAGTCTTTAGACGGCTGCATTTTTTCTTTGCGATAGCCGGGTTCTCCATGAATGCCGATGCCAAATTCAATTTCATCATCAGCAAGCACAAAGCCAGGTTTCCCAACTTCAGGAACGGTTGCTCCACTGAGAGCCAGCCCAACCGTATGAATCTGAGGCACCAATTCGTCAGCCAAGGCCTTGATTTCACTCAGTGATTTTCCAGACCGTGCAGCATTTCCCAAAATCTTATGAACCAAAATGGTACCAGCAACTCCACGGCGACCTTGCGTATAAAGGCTGTCCTCAACAGCAATATCGTCATCGACAACAACACTTGCCACCTCGATTCCTTCCATTTCTGCCATATCCTGTGCCATTTCAAAGTTCATGATGTCGCCAGAATAATTCTTGATAACCATGAACACACCTGCGCCTTCGTCTGCTTCTTTGATTGCCTGCAAGACTTGGTCAGGAGTTGGGGAAGTAAAGACCGCTCCGCAAATCGCAGCTGACAACATACCGTCGCCCACAAAGCCAGCATGAGCGGGCTCATGACCGCTACCGCCACCTGAAATAATCGCTACCTTGCCAGATTTTTCGCTATTTCTAGCAATGATGTCAAAGCCTTCTACACGATGCACCAAATCACTGTGGATATAAGCCAGCCCGTCTAGCATTTCGTCCACAACAGCCGTTGGTTGATTGATAATTTTTTTCATGAGTTTCTCCTTTGCTTTATGTTTCTTATTTTTATTGTAAAATTCTTTGCTCCATTTTGGAACGGACAAAATCAAAAATTTGTCCCTCTTTTTAGTTTTCCTATTGCATCATTCATGATAAACTAAGAATAGAACTAAAAAGACTGAGGAGGGAAGATGGCAACATCCTTAATCACGAAAAAAAGGATTGCCAAATCCTTTAAAAAATTAATGACCGAACAAGCTTTTGAAAAAATCTCTGTTCGACAAATTATGGAAGACGCCGGTATTCGCAGGCAAACGTTTTACAATCATTTTCTGGATAAGTACGAATTATTAGAATGGATTTTTCAGACGGAGTTGCGAGAGCAAGTAACGGATAATCTGGAATATATCTCTGGCTATCAGCTGCTGCAAGAACTGCTACACTATTTTAGCGTTAATAAGAGTTTTTATGCACAATTATTTGACATTGTTGACCAAAATGACTTTTCTTCTTATTTTCAAACCTACTGCCAACAACTTGTAGCCAAACTCGTCAGAGAATATCATTCCCGTCCTTTCCATTCTGAAATGGAGTATCATTTTTTCATTCATTATCACAGTCAAGCGCTTGCGAATGCTATCAAACATCTGCTGGATTTATCTGAGCAAGATTACCAGCAACAGGCGCAACTTTTAACACAACTAATCAAAACAGCTATAGAAAATTAAGGCAAGTATATGGTTCACATTATCAATTCAATTCATTCAAGCATTCAGCAAAACATCAATGCAATTACCCGCATGTATCCTCACCTTTCACAGCTGAAACAACTGCCCGTCATTTATCATAATCAGCACGATTCTTCTGTCGTGCCCATTATTTCGGGTGGCGGCAGCGGTCATGAACCAGCTCATTTTGGCTATGTGGGCGATGGTATGTTAACCGCTGCTATTAGTGGCCCCATTTTTGTGCCACCTTGTGCGGAGCATATTTTAGAAACCATTCGTTTTCTGCATCAAGGCAAGGGCGTTTTTGTCATTATTAAAAACTTCGATGCTGATATTAAAGAATTTTCCCAAGCCATTTATCAAGCGCGCAAGGAAGGAATTCCAGTCAAATACATCATTTCCCATGATGATATTTCAGTCGAAAAAAGCAACTTCCAAATCCGCCACCGCGGAGTTGCAGGAACGATTCTGTTACATAAAATCCTCGGGCAAGCTGCCAAAGAAGGGACTGGTCTAGATGAATTGGAAAAGCTCGCTCTTTCTCTGTCCACCTCCATTGCGACACTAGGAGTCGCAACAAAATCTGCCACCTTACCAAGCAAGCAGCTGCCTATCTTTGATTTGCCCCAAGGTCAAATTTCCTACGGAATTGGAATCCATGGAGAGCCCGGTTATCGGATGGTTCCGTTTGAATCTTCCGAACTGCTCGCTGTGGAGCTTATCAACAAAATCAAAATGAAATTCAAATGGCAAGAAGGACAAGAGTTTATTCTCCTCATCAATAACTTAGGCGGTACTTCAAAATTGGAAGAACTCGTTTTCACAGATGACATTCTTCAACTGTTAGATATAGAAGGCTTGAAACTGCCCTTTGTCAAAACAGGTCACCTCATCACAAGCCTAGATATGGCAGGACTTTCTGTTACCCTCTGCCATGTTTCTGACAGCTCCTGGCTAAAAGCCTTAGAAACCCCAACCAATGCTTTTGCTTGGTGAGAGAGCAAAAATCCAGAGAGTGGGAGTCTGTCCCACTCTCTGGATTTTTAATTTTATATTAATCCAAACCTATACGGTGGAAAATATCATCTACGCGCTTGGTGTAGTAAACTGGATCAAAAATGTCGTTAATTTCCTCTGGTGTTAAACGAGAGGTCACAGCTTCATCAGCTTCTAGTAGCGGACGAAAATCTGTTTGATTGTCCCAAGAATAAGCCGTCTTTGGCTGTACTAAATCATAAGCCTCTTCACGTGTCATGCCTTTTTCAATCAAGCTCAGCATGACGCGCTGGCTGTAAATAAGACCAAAAGTTGAGTTCATATTGCGGCGCATATTTTCAGGGAAAACAGTCAGATTCTTAACGATATCGCCAAAGCGGTTGAGCATGTAATCAATCAGAATCGTCGTATCAGGTGTAATAATACGCTCTGCTGAAGAATGGGAGATATCACGTTCATGCCAGAGCGACACGTTTTCATAAGCCGTCACCATGTGACCGCGAATCACACGGGCAAGCCCTGTCATATTTTCAGAACCGATTGGGTTGCGTTTGTGAGGCATGGCAGAGCTGCCCTTTTGCCCCTTGGCAAAGAACTCTTCCACTTCACGCTGTTCGGATTTTTGCAAACCGCGGATTTCAGTCGCCATGCGCTCGATTGATGTGGCAATGCTGGCTAGCACGGCAAAATATTCAGCATGCAAATCACGCGGTAAGACTTGAGTCGAAATTTCCTGAGCACGAATGCCTAACTTATCACAGACATATTTTTCCACAAATGGCGGAATGTTGGCAAAGTTCCCAACAGCACCAGAGATTTTCCCAGCTTCTACACCAGCGGCAGCATGTTCAAAACGCTCAATGTTGCGCTTCATTTCACTGTACCAAGTCGCGAGCTTCAGACCGAAAGTCGTAGGCTCCGCATGAACCCCGTGAGTACGCCCCATCATGATGGTGAACTTATGCTCACGCGCCTTGTCCGCTATGATGTTAAGGAAATGATCCAAATCTTTGCGAATGATGTCGTTTGCTTGCTTGTAGAGATAACCATAGGCTGTGTCCACCACATCAGTAGACGTCAAGCCGTAGTGAACCCACTTGCGCTCTTCGCCAAGCGTTTCAGATACTGCACGAGTAAAGGCCACCACATCGTGGCGAGTCTCCTGCTCAATTTCCAAAATGCGGTCAATATCAAAGTCCGCATTAGCACGGATTTTAGCCACATCTTCCTTAGGAATCTCACCCAGCTCAGACCAAGCCTCATCAGCTAAGATTTCCACCTCCAGCCAAGCCCGGTACTTGTTTTCCTCACTCCAAATGTTCGCCATCTCAGGGCGTGAATAACGGTTGATCATTGTTTTTTATTTTCCTTTCTTTATCTATCCTTCTAAAGTTAGTTCAAGTCCTTTTACTCAAACCTACTCTCTTTTTCTTTTGTATTTCTTTTAATCCTAAAATTTTAGCTAATGTAACTTCAACATCCCAGTCTTTACTTAAATTCAACACAACCTCATTATCAATATTTTTCTCTTTACGAAACATATCTAATACGTCACCTTCAAAAACATAAATATGGTGTTACAGAATATTCAATTTCACAATTATAATTAAGATTATACTTACTCTTATACTATAAAACACTTCTTTATCATCAACATTTAAACTGCTATAAGAAGGTTTTATAACGTTAGGATGGTCTAACTTTTCAACATTTTCAATTTCTTGTTTATATCTTTTTGCTCTTTCCTTATTCTGCTCTTTAATAATTTTTATAGCGTACTTTTTTTGTTTCTTAAATGCTTCACATACAATTCCTTCTCCACCCTCAGAAATTTTTTCAAGATTATCATATCCAAGTTTGGAGAATTTTTCTTTCAACTCTGTTAATTTTATCACAAAAATCTCTCCCTCACTCAAACTCCTCTTTCCCTATCTCCACCGACGGATAATGGGACAGCTGGTTCAAGTCTGTATCCAGCGGCAGATCATAGATTGTTAGGTAGTCTGCTGGGTAATGGGCTTGCAGCTCTTCATATTTGGCTTGGATTTTGTCAGCGTCTTTGCTGGCAAAGAGCACTTCGACAATCCCTGCTTCTCCATTTTCAATAAAGGCGTGAACAATGATTTGAATCATAACAAACTCCTCTAAAAATCTATTCCCTCACCTAGTTCTCTCACCTCATCTGGCTCTTCACTAAACACAGTCACATGTCCCATCTTGCGGTTGTGCTTCGCTTCCATTTTACCATACAGGTGGAGGTGGGCGCTAGGATGTTCTGCGACGTACTGCGCAGCTTTTTCCATGTGCTGGCCAAGGATATTGAGCATGACAGCTGGGGCATGAAGGGGCACTTCTGGCAGGGGCTGACCCAAAATACCCAAGATATGAGTATCAAACTGTGAGAAATCACAGGCTTCGATAGAATAATGCCCTGAATTATGCGGGCGCGGTGCGATTTCATTGACCAAAATCTGGTTGCCAGCTACAAACATCTCTATACATAGTGTACCAGAAAGTTGGACTTCTGTGGCAATTTTTCTTGCCATTTGCAGGGCCCTGTCCGCTAAATCTTGGGAAATCCGCGCTGGGACAATCGTTTTAGAAAGGATATTGTTGCGGTGGATATTTTCCTGAACAGGGAAAAGGGTCAAATCCGTGCCATTTCCAGACACAATAACCGATATTTCCATGGTGAAGGGGACAAAATCCTCTAGCACACAAAGAGTCTTGTCTGCTAAATCACGCGCAGTCGCTAAACTCTCCTCGTCTCTAATGACCACCTGACCGTGACCGTCATATCCGCCTGTTGCTGTTTTCAGCACGCGCTTAGTCGAAAAGTCATAGCCTGTAAGATCTGCCGATGAGCGGATAATTCGATAGGGAGCCAAATCCACACCAGTACTTGAGAGAAATTCTTTCTCGTGTACTCGGTTTTGAGAGATACGTAGCAACCTTGTTCCTTGTGGCAAATATGCCAAATCAGCTACCGCATCTAAGCTGTCTGCATCCACATTTTCAAACTCATAAGTCAGGACATCACAGCGCTCAGCCAATTGACGAAGAGCCGCCACATCATCATAAGGCGCAACGATGACTTCACTGACACGAGCAGCTGGACAATTAGCAGCTGGATCTAGCGTAATGACTTTGTGGCCTCGGTAGATTGCAGCAATCGCCATCATTTGTCCTAATTGACCACCACCGATAATTCCAATCGTTTTAGTTGAGTTCATTGCTAGACTCCTCAGCAATTTTTCCTTGTTTTTCTGCAAAGTCAGCCAGTGCTTGGGCAATTGGGGCATCTTCAACAGACAGCAAGCGCAAAGCAAAGAGCGCTGCATTGGTTGCACCTGCTTCGCCGATAGCCATCGTTGCCACAGGCACACCGCCAGGCATTTGCACAATAGAGTAGAGCGAATCCACTCCGCTCAATGCACGAGATTTTATAGGCACACCGATAACCGGCAACGTTGTTTTAGCCGCTACCATACCAGGCAGGTGAGCCGCCCCGCCAGCACCTGCAATGATAACCTTAATACCATGTGCGCGTGCTTCCTCAGCATATCGGAACATAAGGTCTGGTGTTCGGTGGGCAGAGACCACCTTTTTTTCATAAGCAACACCGAAGTCCTCAAGAACTTGGGCTGCTTTTTTCATCGTTTCCCAGTCGGATTTGGAACCCATGATGATAGAAATAATTGGTTGCATAATTTCTCCTTTTTCAAGCCTGCCTTAGACTGTAGAGGCGTCGTGAACTTTCTTGCGTGTGATGCTACGCTTTTCTTCTCATCTTTTCTTAAAAGCCGAGGAAAAGCTAACATCCCATCTAAAAAATCTTCTTAACTAGGTTTGTAGACCTTTGAGCTACCAACTTTCCTAAAAGACCACTGCCCTCTATTTTTCGACTAGAAAAATGACCATCGTAAATCTGGTTGACACCACAAGAGGGACTTCGGGACTGAAGAATAGCCAAGTCAATGTTTTTTTCAGCTAAACTAGACAATGTGTGATCAATTCCTACTTGAAATTCTTTATCATAAAAATTCCCATTGACATCACATGGCCGCCCTTTTAAAATCTCTACTGGCTCTCTTGGAACTGGTAAGCGGCCCGCAACTTCTGGGCACACTACTAAGACATCTTTATCCGCAACAAAGTCAATAACAGCTTGATTATAATTATTGCCTCCATTGTACTTGCAATTTTCTCCAAGCAAACAGGCACTAACTAGTATACATTTTTTATTTTTCAAGAGCCTTGCTCCCAATATCAGTTCTGTAGAACAGTCCAGTCGTGTCTTGTTTGTCGAGTTGGGTGTAAATTTTTTCCTGCGCAGCTGAAACGCTGTCAGATGTGGTGACTAACATATAGACTCGGCCGCCATTGGACAGCAGTGCTTTGCCATTTTCACCAAACTTAGCGCCTGCATAGTAGGTGATGATATCACCGTCGGTCTTTTCTGGCAGAACCACACCTTTTTCGTAGCCAAGTGGATAACCTTCAGAAGCCACCACAACGCCCAATGTCACACCGCTGTCCGCCCAGGTCATATCTGGCTCCTTGCCCTCCAAAATGTCCGCGATGTTTTGCGCAAAATCAGAGGTTAGGCGCGACAGAATGACCTGCGTCTCTGGATCACCAAAGCGAGCATTGAACTCAATGACCTTGGGACCGTCCGCAGTCAGAATCAAACCAGCATAAAGAACACCGATATAAGGTCGCCCTTCTTTAATCATCCCCTCCAGCACTGGTTTGACAATGGTGTCAACTGCAGTTTCAACCACGCTTGCTGGCAAATGTGGTACGGACGCATAAGCACCCATACCGCCTGTATTAGGACCCTTGTCACCGTCATAAGCACGTTTGTGGTCCTGAGCTATTGGCATGATGTAAAACTTATCACTATTAACAAAGGCAAAAAGAGAAAACTCTTCTCCTTCAAGAAATTCTTCAATAACTACGCGCGCACCAGAATCGCCGAATTTATTGTCCAGCAACATTTCGTGCGCTGCTTCAACCGCTTCTTCCACCGTTTCAGCGACTACCACACCTTTCCCCAAGGCTAAGCCGTCCGCCTTCACCACGATTGGAGCGCCCTCTTTTTCGATATAGGCTTTGGCGGCTTCAAAGTCTGAAAAAGTTTCATAGCGTGCTGTCGGCACACCGTATTTTTTCATGATTGACTTGGCAAAGTCCTTTGACCACTCCAGTTCCGCAGCCAATCGAGTCGGTCCAAAAGCCTTGAGACCGGCGGCTTCAAAATCATCAACGATACCTGCAGCTAAAGCGTCATCTGGACCAATGAAAGTCCAAGCAATATCATTTTCTTTGACAAAGTCAATCAGCGCTGCATGCTCAGAAATCCCAATCGGAACCAACTTAAGACCGTCGAAGGTCATCCCGTCATTTCCGGGAGCAACAAAGACCTGCTCCACCTGCGGTGACTCCAACAACTTCTTAGCAATCGCATGCTCGCGACCACCCGAACCAACAACTAAAAGTTTCATGATTGACCTCTTTGCGAATTATTTATAACAATTATACCATAAATGTTCGTTTATACTTTTATTTATCGTAAAATATTTTGATAATAACGAAATCCCATTACCATTTCTAATTTTTCAATTCAGTTTTCAATTTTTTCATCTTTTCCCGAATAATCTAAATGGAACTATCCAAATTATTTATTCAAAGGAGATTTATGAAGAAATACAGTCAATTATTTTTACTATCTAACACTATTTTGGGCGTTTTTTCTGCTCAACTAACTGCTCAAGCCTCGGAAGCAGATAATGCTCAAAAAAGCTCAAATCCAGCAATTCTTGCTAGCAACATTACCGTCAATGTTTCTGGAAATACAGCTTCTATTAACTACACACGCTCACAGACACAAGTTCCTTACACCATTTACCACGCTGTTTGGTCTGATGAAAATGGGCAAGACGATATCAAATGGTATTCTGCGCCTCAGACACCCACTACAGCTATTGATTTGCGTCAGCATACTGGTTATGGAACCTTTCATGTTCACACTTATATCAATATCAATGGAAAAATGGTTGGTTTAAACGGAACGACTTTCAAAGTAGAAAAACCAGCTAGCGGCACGGTTTCTACAACCGTTTTAGGAAAGACTGCTCAAATATCCTTTACTCGAAACAAAGATCAAACAAATGCCAATATTTTACACGCTGTTTGCTCTGACGAAAAAGGACAAGATGACATCAAGTGGTATACGGCAGGGCAAGACACAACAGAAATTGACTTATCCAATCATAAAGGATACGGTGTTTACCATGTTCATACTTATGAAAGTAAAAACGGAAAGATGATTGGATTAAATGACACCACTTTTAACCTTGAAAAACCAAATCCTTCTATCCAGACTAGCTTTCCTGAGCCTGGTATCATGGATATTCAGATCAAAAATGTTCCTAAAACAATCTACAAACTAACTGTTCCGGCTTGGTCTGACCGCAACGGACAGGATGATCTTCAATGGTATGCAGCTACTAAAAATCCTGATGGAAGCTACAATGTTAGAGTTGAGCTAAAAAAACACAACTATGACATAGGAACTTATCATATTCATCTTTACGGAGAAAGCTATGTCAAACCAGAGTTTACTGGCTTAGCTGGAATCACTGCCCAAGTTGATGCTGATAAATTGCCTTCTGAAGAAGAGCAAAAACCATTCTTCTCTGTTGAAAATATCAATCAAGAACAAGGGACTTATACCGTCAAAGTTAGTGAAACTTCAAAGTCCAAGCCGATTCAATCCGTCCGAGTACCTATTTGGAGCACGAGCAATCAAAGCAATATCAAGTGGTATGCAGCCACTAATCACGGTGATGGAACCTTTACGACAAGCTTTGATATTCGCAATCATCAAGTTTTTTCCGGAACATACACCAATCATATTTATGTGAAATATAAAGACGGTAGCGAGCATAGTTATGCAACGGATTCGGTTGCTATGTCCGCAGAAAAAATTAAAACCAAAGTATCTGTCGCTAAACGCTCAACTTATCTTTATGAGGTGACGGTGACAGATGCTTACGGCGATGGCAAGATTAGCCTACCGACTTGGTCTGAAGTCAACGGCCAAGATGATATTCAGTGGTACACCGCTACTAAAGCTGGAAATGGAATTTACAAATTCACAGTTGATACGCAAAAACACACTGGCAGTGGCCTTTTCCATACACATGTTTACCGCAATCTCAACGGTCAAATAATTGGACTAACAGGTACGAGCTATCAAGTAGAGAAGCCTGCTATCTCTTTCCAACCAAATTATGCCGCAGCAACGACTTATCCAAAAGGGCAATGCACTTGGGGCGCCAAAGCTCTTGCACCTTGGGCTGGCAATTACTGGGGCAATGGTGGTGATTGGGCTGCTAGCGCCAGACGAGCTGGTTTTAAAACCGGTACAGCTCCACAAGTAGGGGCTATTATTTGTTGGACAGACGGTGGTTACGGTCACGTTGGAGTTGTTACTCACGTTGCCTCAAACACACGCATTCAGATTCAAGAGGCCAACTACGCTGGAAAACAGTATATTGGCAACTTCCGCGGCTGGTTCAATCCTCATGTAGTTGGACAAGGAGCAGTTAGTTACATTTATCCAAAATAAGTCCCTCTGAACAACTTAAAAAACCTTGGAAAATCAATCCAAGGTTTTTATACTATTCTCAATGTCTAAAATGCCGTACGCCTGTAAACACCATGGCAATGCCGTATTTATCAGCCATATCGATAGATTCTTGGTCACGGACGGACCCACCAGGTTGGATGATTGCTTTCACACCTGCAGCAGCAATTTCTTCAACATTATCCGCAAATGGAAAGAAAGCATCACTAGCAAGAACCGCACCGTCAAGACGGTCTTTGGCTTGGTCAAGAGCGATACGAACAGAAGCTACACGGTTTGTTTGACCAGGACCAACACCCAATGTCATATGGCCATTTGTTACGATGATACCGTTTGATTTCACGTATTTGATAGCTTTCCAAGCAAATTCAAGTGCTGCTTTTTCTTGGTCAGTTGGTTGACGTTTTGTCACAACTTTCCAATCAGCTGGATTTTCTTTGACAACATCTTGGTTTTGAACCAACAGCCCACCAACAACACCCGTGTATTCTTTTTCAACTTGGCTAGCTTCTTGAGCTTCAAATGTCAATTGAAGAATACGCAAATTTTTCTTCTTAGTTGTCAAGATTTCAAGGGCTTCTTCTGAATAACTTGGTGCAATGATGATTTCAAGGAAGATAGCGTGCATTTTCTTAGCTGTTGCGGCGTCAACTTCACGATTCAGCACAACAATACCACCAAAGATTGAAACTGGGTCTGATTCATAAGCGTAGTCCCAAGCTGTTTCAATATCATCAGCTTGTCCGATACCACACGGATTCATGTGTTTAAGGGCAACAACAGTAGGACGGTCTTTGAAATCACGGATAATGCGGATTGCAGCGTCAGCGTCACGGATGTTGTTAAATGACAATTCTTTACCATTCAATTGTTTAGCAGAAGCAATTGAGTAATCTGTTGGCAAAGCTTTTTGGTAGAAATCAGCGTCTTGTTGAGGGTTTTCACCATAGCGCATTGGTTGTTTCAAATCGTAAGTGATTGTGAGTTTTTCAGGTTTTGTTTCACCAACTTGTTTTGTGAAATATTCTGCAATTAAAGCGTCATAAGCTGCTGTATGACGGAAAACTTTTGCTGCCAGGCGCCTACGAGTTTCAAAGTTTGTTTCACCATTAGCTGACAATTCATCCAAAACAACAGCATAATCAGCTGGGTCAACGACAACTGTAACACTAGCATGGTTTTTAGCAGCAGAGCGAAGCATGGAAGGACCACCGATATCAATATTTTCAACCGCATCAGCGTAAGTCACATCTGATTTCAGAATAGTTTCTTTGAATGGGTAAAGGTTAACCACAACAAGGTCAATCAATTCAATGTGGTTATCTTTTGCGGCTTGAAGATGACTGTCAAGATCGCGACGAGCCAAAAGGCCGCCGTGAATATTTGGATGAAGTGTTTTCACACGACCGTCCATCATTTCTGGGAAGCCCGTTACATCATCAATGGCGATAGTATCAACGCCTGCTTTATCAAGCGTAACTTTTGTTCCGCCAGTTGAGATAATATCCCAACCAAGTTTTTTTAATTCTTGAGCAAATTCAACAATGCCCGCTTTGTCTGAAACACTGATTAGTGCACGTTTTGTCATTTCAGTCCTACTTTCTACTTCTTTTTGTAAAATATAAACCACTAAATAGCAATACTGGCAATAAGCCCGATAGAATAAGCCAAGCAAAGGCGTAACGGATTTTCAAGATTACCAAATAAGTACATTTACTATAAAGGCAACGACAATAAAAGTTAATACAAACACCAAAATCTTTTTTATCATCATAATCTCATTATAAGGCAGCATACTAATAGCTAACTACGCTATCAAATACACGGACTACTTTTTCTTAACTCTTAAGCTCTCCAAAACATCTGGATAGAGTTTATACTCTGCTTCATGAATGCGAGCTTCAAAACTGTAAATGGTATCATCAGCCAGACGAGGCACACGAACTTGTTTAATCACTTTTCCCGTGTCAACACCATTGTCAACCCAGTGAATGGTAACACCAGATTGGTCAACACCTGCTTCCCAAGCATCATCAATACCATGAGCCCCTGGAAATTCTGGAAGATAAGCTGGGTGAATATTGATGATACGACCTTCGTAAGCTGCTAGCAAAGTCGGACCAACAATCTTCATATAACCAGCTAGGCAAACCACATCAATATCATATTTTTCAAGCAAAGTAACAATAGCTTCTTCGTAAGCTGCTTTATTATCAAACTCTTTGAGTTCAAAAGCATGAGCTGTCACACCGAGTTTTTCTGCACGTTCTAAGACATATGCATCTCGGTGGTCTGAAAAGACAAATTCAACTGGAAATTGCTCCGCAATGACTTGAAAATTTGACCCATTACCACTCGCAAAAACGGCAATTTTTTTGCTCATTATTTCATCACCACACTTGCATCAGCTTTTTTGACGATACGCCCAAGTTCGTAAACTGGCTCATCAAGTAATTCTTTCACGCGCTCAACCTTATTAGGACTAACTGCCAACATAAGACCAATACCCATGTTGAAGATTTCAAACATTTCTTCGTGTTTGATGCTACCATATTTTTCAAGAGCTTTGAAAATTGGAAGAACCGGAACTTTATCCTCTTCGATTTCAGCAGCTAAATCATCCGCAAACATCCGTGGAACATTTTCAACGAAGCCGCCACCAGTAATGTGAGCAATACCGTTAACCAATTCTTCTTTGATAAGCGGAAGCACCGCTTTGACATAGATACGTGTTGGTTCAAGCAGCACTTCTTTCAATTTTTTGCCTTCAAGTTCTGGAAGCACTTCTTCACCTGTGTAATCAGCAAAGACACGACGGACAAGCGAATAACCGTTTGAGTGAATACCGCTGGAAGCAAGTCCAAGAAGAACATCACCATCAGAAACTTTTGACCCGTCAATGATTTGGTTTTTTTCAGCGACACCAACCGCAAAACCAGCTAAATCATAGTCGTCTTCACCATACATACCAGGCATCTCAGCCGTTTCGCCACCGATAAGAGCTGCACCAGATTGAACACAACCTTCCGCAACACCTGCAACGACTTGTTCAAGCTTTGCAGGTTCATTTTTACCCGTAGCAATGTAATCTAGGAAGTAAAGCGGCTCTGCCCCAGCTGCAATGATGTCATTGACACACATGGCAACACAGTCTTGACCGATTGTATCGTGTTTATCATATTTGATGGCAAGCATGAGTTTTGTTCCCACACCATCAGTTCCTGAAATCAAAACAGGTTCTTTCACGTCGAGCTGAGACAAGTCAAACATCCCACCAAAACCGCCAAGAGCGCCCATGACGCCAAGACGTTCGGTGCGCGCAACGTGTTTTTTGATACGTGCAACAACTTCATAACCCGCTTCAACATCAACACCAGATTGAGCATAAGCATTTTTGTTTTCTGTCATTTTCTTTCCTTTCTTTGGAAATAGCAGAGCTGTCCTCTAACTTGATCTGCTTTTCTAACTCAATTCGAAGTCCATGATGTTGCCAGGCAGAAACACCTAAAATGACAGCTACTAACATTGGTAACCAAGCTTTTGAAAAGCCATGTTGAAACCAATTCCAGATGCCACTACCAAGACCAATAAGCACCAAGACGATTTCAGCGAAGACGAAACGCTTCAGCCTTGAAAGAATTTTTGTCACTACTATTTCTTCACATTTTCAATATAAAAGCTTGTCTTTTCCTCTAAACTTCGAAGGTACTCTTCTTCATAATCATAAAGAGGGGTAGGGTAATTCCCATCAAAGTAAGCAACGCAAAGCCCACCATTTGGTGCATCAGTTTCAAGACCAATTGAGTCAATCAAACCGTCAATTGACAAGTAAGTCAAGCTATCAGCACCAATAATCTCACAAACTTCATCTTTGGTATGATTAGCTGAAATCAATTCACGGCGATTTTGAATATCGATACCGTAGAAACATGGGTATTTCAATTCTGGACTACCGATTGCCACATGAACTTCTGTTGCACCAGCTTCACGAAGCAAACGAACGATACGGCGTGATGTTGTTCCACGTACGATAGAATCATCAATCATAACTACGCGCTTACCTTTAACAACACCAGATACGGCTGAGAGCTTCATGCGAACACCTTGCTCACGCAAATCTTGTGTCGGTTGAATGAAAGTACGTTGTGTGTACTGATTTTTCACCAAGCCCATTTCATTTGGGAGACCTGATTCTTCAGCAAATCCCATTGCTGCTGAAAGTGATGAATTCGGCACCCCAACAACGATATCTGCTTCATGCTGGAATTCCTGTGCCAGACGCTTTCCCATATTTTTACGGGCGGTGTGGACATTAACACCGTAAATATCACTGTCAGGCCGTGCAAAATACACGTATTCCATCGAGCAAATGGCAAGCTGAGTGTCCGTCGTGTAGGTATCGTACCGAATGCCATTGTCATCAATGATAACAAGTTCTCCTGGTTTTACATCACGAACCCATTTAGCACCAACCACTTCAAAGGCACACGTTTCACTTGATACCACCCAAGCACCATTTGCCATTTGCCCAATTGACAAGGGACGAAAACCATTTGGGTCAAGCGCAGCAATCAACTTATCTTCTGTCATCAAAAGGTAAGCAAAGCCACCTTTGACAGTGTTCAATGCCTCCCTTACTTTTCCGAGAAATTCTGGATTATGACTGCGACGAATTAAATGCATTAGAATTTCAGTATCAGACGAAGCATTAAAAATCGCTCCTTGGTCCTCCAGTTCTTTTTTCAGTGACAAAGCATTTGTCAGATTTCCATTATGACAAAGGCCAAACTGTTCATCTGTAAAATTGTAAAGAAATGGCTGAATGTTGTTAATAGAAGCCGAGCCTGCTGTCGCATAGCGAACATGTCCAATTGCAGCATGCCCAGTCAATTTTTCCAAATCGGCAGGATTTTTAAATACTTCTGAAAGTAGACCTGTATTACGGTACTGAAGAAGTTTGCCCTTATCGTTTGTCACGATACCAGCACCTTCCTGACCGCGGTGTTGAAGACTATGGAGTCCAAAATAAGTCACTTGAGCAGCTTGAGGATGTCCCCAAATCCCAAAAACTCCACATTCTTCATTAAGAGATTTCACTTCGTATGTCATTTTTACCTCGATACAAAGGCCATTAAGCATCTAATCAAAATAGAAGAAATCCTGTTTTTCTAAGTTCTTTTTGATACATTGCTTAGCCCGTGTTCAGTACAGCATATCAACTGCTGTGCTTGATTATTCCCCTGTAAAGTATTTCACAGCGCTACGGAACAAGTGTTGGTCTTTATTTCCTGGGATATTTTGGAAAAGACCGTCTTCCCAGCGTTCTGAATGTCCCATTTTACCAATGATTTGACCGTTCTTGCTGGTAATCCCTTCAATCGCATTAATAGAGCCGTTTGGATTGTATTTAGAATCCATGCTTGGTTTGCCATCAAAATCCACGTATTGGCTGAAGATTTGTCCGTTGTCACGGAGTTCTGCAAATTCCTCTTCCGTCACGACAAATTTCCCTTCACCATGTGATACTGGAATAGCATGAATATCACCAACTTTGACACCAAGAAGCCATGGTGAATTGGTATTGGCAATACGTGTCTCAACCATTTTCGCCACATGTTGGTTAGCATCATTGTGGAAAAGTGTCGGGCTTGTTTCAGTCGCATCTTCAAAGTTACCGTATGGAAGCAGTCCTGATTTCACAAGTGCTTGGAATCCATTACAGATGCCGATGATAAGGCCACCTTTTTCAATAAAGCTGTCAATAGCTGCGCGAACTTTTTGGTTCAACAAGATGTTGACAATGAATTTAGCCGAACCGTCTGGTTCATCAGCAGCCGAGAAACCTCCTGTAAAGAAAATAATATTTGCTTTACAGATGTTGTCAACCATTGTGTCAACTGAAGTCTCAATGGCTGCCTCATCAAGTGTTACGAACGGAACCAAATTCACTTTTGCTCCAGCTTGTTCAAAGGCTTTTGCTGAATCATATTCTGAATTTGTACCAGGAAAGACTGGAATGTAAACAAGTGGCTCTGCTACTTTCTTACTTGTTTTAATCACTGCATCTGAAGCAACTGCTGGAACATCTTCAAGTTTAGTACTTTGTTCAAATTCAGTTGGGTAAACATCTTCGAGTTTGCTTTCAAAGGCTGACAAAAGTTTATCGCCCGCAAGGTTGACACCGTTGACAGTAAGTGTAAAGTCAGCTGTAGTTTCACCTATTTTGTTAACTTCAACAATTTCTTCAGTAGATGTAAAGATAAAGCCACCGAGTTGTGCTATCAAACTAGTCTCAAGCTCTGTCAATTCTACTTTAGCACCGATATGGTTACCAAAAGCAGCAAGTGCCAAACTTTCCACCACACCACCGTATTTAACAGCTGAAGCTGATGTGATAGGATGTGCTTTTTGAATCGCTTCAAATTTAGCAAAGTTAGCTTTAATCAAGTCAAAATCAATCTCTTGTGAAATAGCTTGCCCTGGAATGTAGTAAATGTATTCACCAGCTGTTTTAAATTCTGGCGAAAGAACATTACGACTATCAGCTGTTGTCACACCAAAGGCAACCAATGTTGGTGGTACTGTCAATTCTTCAAAGGTACCAGACATTGAATCTTTACCACCGATTGATGGTAAACCAAGTTGGATTTGTGCCTCGATCGAACCAAGCAGAGCAGCTACTGGCTGACCAAAACGATCCGCTTGTTTATCCATGCGTTCAAAGTATTCTTGGTAAGAGAAACGCGCACGAGACCAATCAGCACCTGTTGCTACCAAGCGAGCTGTTGCTTCAATAACAGCGTAAGCTGCACCATGATAAGGTGACCACTCTGCAATATAAGGATTGAATCCCTGTGCCATGACAGAAGCTGTCGTTGTGACACCGTTTTGAACAGGAAGTTTTTGAACTGAACTTTCTGTTGGTGTGATTTGATAACGACCACCAATCGGATGGTTAACCGTTGAACGACCAACAGAACTATCAAAGATAGTTTGCAAACCTTTTTGACTAGCGTGGTTAAGGTCATACAGAACTTTCACTATGTCTGCTTCAAGTGTTACTGCTGATGTTGTACGCACCTCAGGAAGGGCAACATCCTTATCCACAACATTAGCATCAACCACCACGCGCACACCGTTAGTATCAAGGAAGGCACGTTCCAAGTCAACGATGGTTTCACCATTCCAAGTCATGACAAGGTTTGGTTTTTCAGTAACAGTCGCGACAACAACTGCATCAATGTTCTCTTTATGACATGCTGCAATAAAGGCGTCCACATAACTTGGACGAACAACAACAGCCATGCGTTCTTGTGACTCAGAAATGGCAATTTCGGTACCGTTAAGACCTTGGTATTTTAGTGGCACTTTGTCCAAGTCAATTTCAAGACCATCTGCCAATTCACCAATAGCCACACAGACGCCGCCAGCACCAAAGTCATTTGATTTCTTGATGAGACGAGTGACATTGCCATTGCGGAAAAGACGTTGAATCTTCCGTTCTTCAATGGCATTCCCTTTTTGAACTTCTGCGCCAGCTGTTTCAACAGATTCAACGGTTTGAACCTTAGATGATCCTGTGGCTCCACCGACACCGTCACGGCCTGTTTTACCACCGAGAAGAATAACCACATCACCAGCTTCTGGTTTTTCACGCACGACATTTTCTTTTGGTGCTGCACCGACAACAGCACCTAGCTCCATACGCTTAGCAACGAAGCCTGGATGGAAGTACTCTTTGACATAGGTAGTCGCAAGTCCTATTTGATTCCCATATGAAGAATAACCATGTGCCGCTGTCTTAGAAATCACTTGCTGCGGCAATTTGCCGGCACGCGTCTCAGCAATCGGTGTTGTAATATCACCAGCACCTGAAATACGCATTGCTTGATAAACATAAGAACGTCCTGACAATGGGTCGCGGATTGCACCACCGATACACGTTGCGGCACCACCAAATGGTTCAATTTCTGTTGGGTGATTGTGTGTTTCATTCTTGAACATCAAAAGCCATGGTTCTTTAACACCGTTCACATCAACTTCGATTTCAACCGAACAAGCATTGATCTCGTCTGACACTTCCATATCGTCCAAACGACCATTCGTACGTTCATAACGACAAAAGATTGTCGCCATGTCCATCAATGTTTGTGGCTTTTCAGAACGTCCAAGTTCAGCACGCATAGCAATATATTTATCATAAGTTGTCTGTAATTGTTTTTGGAATTTAGACGCTGAGAAATCAATATGTTTAAGCTCAGTTTCGAAAGTTGTGTGGCGGCAATGGTCTGACCAATAAGTATCCAAAACTTTCAATTCTGTTTCCGTTGGCACGCGCCCAATTGATTTGAAGTACTCTTGGATAAAGACAAGGTCATCAACTTCCATCGCCAAACCTTGTTCAGCTTTATAATCAGCAAATTCTGCCACTGTATAAGTCTTGAAGAAATCAAGATTTGGAATCGTTTTGTCCGACTCTGAAAATGCTTGCGATGCAATTCCTGTCGTAATATCTTTAAAACGAGAATCTACTGGATTAAGTAAATAATTTTTTACCGTATCAAGTTCAGCAGTATCAATATCCTTGTTAACAAGATAAAGTTGAGCCGTATTAACTGTTACATCATTACTGCTGCCAAGAAGAAGCAATGCTTCTTGTGATGACGCTGCACGTTGGTCAAATTGACCTGGAAGTGATTCAATAGCAAAGAAAGCATAGTTAGAAAGTTCAGCAACCACATCACTCTCAGCCAAAATATTATCCGTTACTTGTTCAGAAAAAATGTGTTTTTCAGCACGTTCGAAAAGCGAATCTGCTAAATAAAAAACATCGTAAACTTGAATAATGCGTAAATCAGTTAAACTTGTTAATTGAAGATTGTGTTTGAGTTCTTTAACAAGCGCCTGAGCCTTAATGTTAAAATTTGATTTTTTCTCAACGAAAATTCGTTTATTCATTTTTTACCCTTTTTAGAATTCTTCTTTCTACTTAATTAGAAATCACAGTTTTTAGTTAAGCCCTTTGAGTTTTTCAAGGACAACTTCGTAAACATCTGTCAAACTACCTAAATCACGACGGAAAACATCTTTATCCATGTGATGACCTTCAGCATCCCAAAGACGGCAGTTATCTGGTGAAAATTCATCCGCAAGAATAATTTTGCCATCTTTGTCTTTACCAAATTCCAATTTGAAATCAATCAAATTAAGACCAATTTGGCTAAACCAATCTTTCAAAAGGTCATTAATACGACGTGTTTCTGCTTTGATATAAGCAATATCTTCACCACTTGCAATGCCAAGGAATTTTACGTGCTCATCATTGATAAATGGGTCATCCAAATCATCATTTTTGTAGTAAAATTCAACGATTGGAGTATCTAATTTAATTCCTTCCTCTACCCCAAAACGTTTTGAGAATGAGCCTGCAGTGACATTACGCAAAACAACTTCAAGTGGAATGATATCCACCTTTTTATTCAATTGTTCGGTTTCTGACAATTGTTTAACAAAGTGAGTTGTCACACCTGCTTCATTCAATTTCGTAAAAATGAAAGATGAGATTTGATTATTAAGAACGCCTTTACCTTTAATCGTCTCTTTACGAGCACCATTAAGCATGGTCGCTTGGTCTTTGTAATGTGCAATAATAAGATTTTCATCATCTGTCAAAAATAAATCTTTAGCTTTTCCCGAATATAACAAATCACTTGTCATTTCAATATTCGCCTTTCACATTTTTCTGACTTAAGTCTATCATATTCAAAAAGGATTTTCAAGAAAATACCGTACAATATTCGCAAACATCAAAAAAACAGCTGGGGTTTCAGCTGTTTTCTCATATTTTCTTTATTTAGTCAATAAAAAGTTCGTTTTTATGCTTCCTTCAAATTTTTCTGCACACAAGCGATAACATCACTCACATTCTTCAACTCATCTATATCTTCGTCTGAAATTTCAATACCAAATTCATCTTCCACAGTTAGAATAAATTCCATCAAATCAACAGAATCTGCTTGTAAGTCATCTTTCAAACTAAGTGTTTGAGAAACTTGAAATCCCTCACCACGACTTTCCTGAATAATTTCTACGATTCTTTCGTAAATTTCTTGTTCTGTCATTCTGCCCCTCCCGAAAATTCATTTACTGCTTTTCCTACAACATCCGTTTCCAACATTGTACAAATTTGACGAATCGTGCTATAAACTGCTTTTGCATCGCTCGCTCCATGTGTTTTCACAACAGGTGCTTTTACTCCAAATAAAACAGCACCGCCTACATCAGAATAATTTAAACTACTCTTCAAAGACTTTAGACTGTCTTTCAGCAACACTGCACCTAGTTTTGCTTTCCAGCCACCGTTCAAAATGGATTTCTTGAGCTGACTCATAATTCCCATGGCTGTTCCCTCCATGGATTTTAACACAGCATTACCTGTAAATCCGTCCGCTACCACAACGTCTGCTACATGATCCATTAAATCACGCGCTTCCACATTTCCAATGAAATTTAGCGAGGAGTCCGCTACTAACAAATCATACACTTCCTTACGAAGCGAATCACCCTTGCTCGCTTCCGTCCCATTGTTTAAAAGCCCTACGCGTGGTTGTTTGATTCCACGGACATTTTCAGCATAAAATGACCCTAAAATAGCATACTGATGTAAATGATGAGCTGTATTTTCCGCATTAGCCCCCAAATCCAACATATCAAAGCCTTTGCCATCTGTCGTTGGTAATGTGGACATCAAACCTGGACGATCAATATTCTTGATACGTCCGACGATGAAGAATCCCGCAGCCAAAAGCGCTCCCGTATTTCCAGCAGAAAGTACCGCATCTGCTTCTCCGTCCTTTACTGCCTTTGCTGCCAGCACCATACTAGCATTTTTCTTCTTGCGAATTGCTTTAGTTGGCTCATCATCTGAATTGATTTTTTCATCTGTATGAACAATACGAACCCGCTCAGCTACTGTTAAATACTGCTTGATTTTTGCTTCATCTCCATAAAGAATGACTTCAATATCCGAAAAATCGTTCAGTGCTTGATTGACTCCCTCTACAATAGATTGTGGAGCATAATCGCCACCCATGGCATCAATCGCTATTTTTTTCATTTCGACTCCTTATTCTTTAAAATTTCTCCCCAGTCTCCCAGAGAATCAATAAATTTTTTTGGCTTTAGATGAATCCCAACATATTCTTCATAAATTTGATCAATCACTTTTCGTAATTGTCGTTTTAACTCAGGATTCAAAGAAATGGTCTCCAATTCACTATATTGAATCGCTTGAAATTGGTCTAATAAGTAAGGAATGTTGGGATCCAAATGACTCCGTCTCTCGTCTTTGTTGTAATGTTCCGAGCATAAAACGCCGTTATAAGTAAAAGAAAAATCAAACGGCAATCCTACTCGGTGGCAAAAGCAGCATTCATGGAAATTCAAATAAATTCCAAAACGTGACAAAATTTGAATTTCAAAAATATTGGTCAGCACCTCATAATCCAAGCCCTGCTCCATCAATTCCAACGTTTTTTGCAAAAAAGCAAAGAGAGCCGAATCTATTTTATTATCCTGAATACTGGCGTCTGCCAGAGCTACCACATAAGTTGCATAAGCCATTGTAAACAAATCATGATTGATATGCTGGAAAGTCGTAACCTCTTGATAATCATCGATATAACTCAAACCGTCATCATTTATTTTCATCAAAAAATCGGCCACTACCAATGGTTGGACAACCGGATTCAACTTAGAATTTCTAGCATGTTTCACGAAAAACATTCGCTTACCAGCTTGCTCTGTGAAAATTTTGACCAGTTTATCATTTTCTCGGAAATTACGATTATAGAGAACCAAACCTTTACTTGTGATGGATTTCAGCATACTCCTCCATATATTCCTCAAGCCGCTTCATAGCTTTTTTTATCGTATCCATGCTGGCCGCATAAGAAAGACGTACATAACCTTCCCCATACTGACCAAAAGCAGCACCAGGAATGAAAGCAACTGCTTTTTTTTGTGCAAAATCCTTCAAAAAAGCAAAAGAATCTTGATTATAGCCAGCTGGAATTTTGGCAAAAATGTAAAATGCACCATCTGGCTTGATAATCTTAAAGCCCAATTCTGTCATTTTTTCGATAATGTAATCGCGACGCTCAATATATTCCCTTTTCATTGGCTCTGCATCGTCTTTACCCGCTGTCAATGCCTCCACTCCTGCAAATTGAGCCATCGTGTTTGCGGCTGTCACCAAATATTGGTGACTTTTAATCAATTGAGCCGTAAAAGCAGCTGGGGCAAAGGTGAAACCTAGACGCCAGCCTGTCATCGCATGCGATTTAGACAAACCATTAATCACAATCGTTTGCTCTGGTAAAAATTCTGCAATAGATACATGTGGTTGCTCGGTATAAGTCAGCTCAGAGTACACTTCATCGCAAACAACAAAGACGTCATACTTTTTCAATACATCGGCTAACGCAGCCATTTGTTCTCGTGAATAAGTTACTCCTGTCGGATTAGCTGGATAATTCAAAATCACCGCTTTAAGCTGATTACCTTGCTTCAAGATAGCCTTTTCCAGCATTTCAGGTGTTAAAACAAAGTCATTTTCTGTGGTATCAATCTCGACAATTTCTGCTCCCACAAGATTCACAATTGGTTCATATCCTGGATAAGCAGGTGCAGGCAAAAGTACCTTGTCTCCTTCTTCTAAGATAGCTGTCAACGTAGCAGATAAAGCTTCGGTTGCCCCAATTGTCACTAAAATTTCTGTTTCAGGATCATAAGAAAGATTGTATTTTTCGTTTACAAATTGACTGGCTGCCTGACGCAATTCTAACAACCCACTCATGCCCGTATAATGACTCTCGTTTGCATCAATTGCCGCTTTCGCAGCTTCTTTTACATGATCTGGAGTTGTAAAATCAGGCTCTCCCAATGTCAAACGAAGAACTCCAGAAATGCTCGAAATAGATTGATCAAATTGCCGAATCAAAGAAACTTCAATTTTATCTAAATTTTTGTTAAAACGTTTCGTCAAATCCATATTTTACCTCCAAAATCTGATAGAACTATTATACTATAAAACCTAAGTCATAGCAAAAATATCATAATATTGAGAAAATTCATCACTTATCATCTGATTGAAGCAAAAGAATCACTCCAGCTATTAGAGTGATTCCTATCTAGATGTTCTTACATTAAAGAGCCGTTAAAGTTTCAAATAATGGCGAAAGAGGACGTTTTTCATGGATACGTACAATCGCCTCTGCCAAAAGATGAGCAATTGAAATTTGTTCAATTTTATCAATTAAACGTTCTTCCGACAAATAAATTGTATCTAACACGACCAATTTTTTAATCGCTGATTTTTGAATATTATCCATAGCAGGGCCCGAAAGTACTGGATGAGTACAGCTTGCATAAACTTCTACCGCACCTGCATCAGCAAGTGCATCAGCAGCATGGCAAATTGTCCCAGCTGTATCAATCATATCGTCAATTAAAATACAAGTTTTGCCTTCTACTTTACCGATGATATTCATCACTTCACTCGTATTCATCTTATCTACACTACGACGCTTATCAATAATAGCAATCGGTGTTTTCAAAAATTCAGCTAATTTACGAGCGCGCGTCACACCACCGTGGTCAGGGCTAACAACTACATAATCGCTACCTGTCATCCCACGACGTTCAAAATAATCCGCAATGAGAGGAGCCCCCATAAGATGATCTACTGGAATATCAAAAAATCCTTGAATTTGAGCCGCATGTAAATCAATTGTCAGCAAACGATCAACACCAGCCACTTGCAACATATTTGCAACTAATTTTGAAGTAATTGGCTCACGAGCACGTGCCTTTCGGTCTTGACGAGCATAGCCATAATAAGGCATTACAACATTGATTGATTCAGCACTTGCACGCTTTAAAGCATCCACCATGATTAAAATTTCCATCAAATTATCATTGACGGGCGAGCTCGTTGACTGCAAGATAAAAACATGTTTTCCGCGGATAGATTCTTCGATATTTACTTGAATCTCCCCATCAGAAAATTGACGCACAGTTGACTTTCCAAGCTCCATACCAATCTCTTGAGCAACACGTTTAGCCAGTTCCTGGTTAGATGAAAGAGCAAAAAGCTTTAAATCAGAAAACGACATGATTTCCTCCAGTATATATTCGTTTCTTTGTAAATCAGTTACAAATTTCTCCACTTAACATTGTAACCCTTTTTAGTGAATTTTTCAATTAAAAATAAAAAACGCAAGATGCGCTTTTTATTTTTATATTCATTAATTTGGATAGATGTAAGTAAATGAACCTTGTCCTGCAACAGCTGGATTGAACCAACCACGATAATTTCCAATAGCTTGATTACCTGCATAATTTGCTTCAGATACTTGAATACTTGTAGCTGATTGAACAGCTGTTACAACAGCAACGTGTCCATAACCACCATCGTTCCATGAAATGATCGCACCTACTTGAGGTGTTGAACCTGTACGGAAACCAGCTGCAGCCGCACTTGCTGCCCATTGAGCCCCATTGCCCCAATAATCACCAGCCCACGGAGCTAATGTTTTTGCTCCCCATGTACATTGACCAACTGGATAAGTTGAAGCAGATGAACTATATGTAGGACGGCTCACAGTTCTAGTAGTAGTTGTTGCTGCTACACCACTATTGTTGTTTACAGCTTGTACTTGTGCTGCCAAACTTGTATTAGCAGAAGAAGCTACAGCTTGTTCTTGCGCCACTTGTTGTGCTTTATAAGCTGCTTCTTGTGCTGCTGCCTCTTCAGCTGCCTTTTGTGCCGCTGCTTTTTGTGCCAACAATGAGTTCTTTTCACCTTCAGCAGTTGCTTTTTCCGCAGCAAGATTCAACTGCGCTGCTTTTAGTTCAGCTTGCTTAGTAGACAATGTTTTTGCATCATTTGCAAGTGTTTGTTGATTTGCGATAACAGTATTTATCGCTTCATTATTTGCTACTTGTTTTTCAGAAATAGCTTTTTTATCTTGCTTTTGTTGTTCCAACATTTTATTGTTTGCTGAAACAATTTCACTCATCGCAGAAACACGTGAAATAGCTTCTGTAATCGATTTTGAATTTACAATTGTATTGATATAGCTTGTAGCTGTACCGCTCGTTTGAGCACTACGTGCTTGATTAGCCAATGATTCATTACGCGCTACAATATTCTTAGACAACGTTTCGATTTCAGCCGATAATTTTGTTGATTCAGCTTGAAGTTTTTCGTTTTCAGCTTTCAATTTTTCTTGTTGAGATTGAATAGATGAAACTTGAGCTTGAATTTGATCTACTTGAGCTTGAGCTGATTTTTGTTGATCATTCAAACTATTAATTTTACTATCTTGTGCAGCAATCTTGTCATCAGTAGAATCTGCATGTACATTTACAAGAGATACTCCCTGTGCAAGAACCATTGTACTTAATAAAATTGATGTAAGTAATTTTTTCTTCATAAACGATTATACTCCTATTCAATAAGACAATTATAAGTATAACAAAAAAAGGCGCTGAGTATGTTACGCCTTTATTACATTTCTATTGCCAATTCATCATAAAATCTTATCATAAATATATCTTCTCCAAAATTGGTTGAAGCAACAAAAAGAATAGTAAATTTGAGACCATTGTCGGAGCAATTGTATAAACGACAAAATCTGCAAAAGACATTTGAACTAGATGGGTAACATTTGCCAAAGCGAATGTAGCCACCTCAAAGAAAAATACTAAAATGGCAACTGTAAAAAAACGACTAACTCGATTAGACATCAAAACAGAATTATATTTACTAATAACAATCCCCGCTAAAGGCAACAATAGTGTCGAAATGCCGATAACATGAAAATAATACGCATCATACAATAAACCAATTAACAGCAACATGGTAAAATTAGTATTTTCTGAAAGATTTATCGAAATATACAAAATAAAGATAAGCAAAAGATGACTTAGTAAGTGGATATTATTTGGAAATAAATTAGTCAAAAGATTTGAAAGATGGCCATCTACTAACATCACAACAAATAAAACCAAAAAGGGTAAAATGTAGCTTTTAAAAAATTTCATATCAATTTCCTACTAATGTCACCACACGAATATCTGATAAATCCGTACTTGGTTTTACAAAGACTTCTTTTGTTAAATGGTCCGATTTTTCAGTAACAGAAAGGACTGTTCCAACCGGAATATTAGGAATGTTGTACGTTCCTAAACCACTGGTCACAACTTTCTCACCTTTTTTAATGGCATCCGAACTATTTAACTGACTGATAATAAAAGCAGATTTTTCTTTACTGTAGCCAACAATCACACCATAAATTGTACTTGTCTCCGTTTGAATTCTTACTGAAATATTATCAACATTTTTATTATTTGTTAAAAGATTTACTTGGCTAGAATGAGAAGCGACATCTTTCACACTACCAATCAAGCCACCGTTTGCCACCGCTAGCATTGTATTTTGAATTCCATTTTGACGACCAGCATTGACAGTTAATTCAGATAACCAAGAAACCGGCATACGCATAATAACATCAGATGAAACCGTTTTTTTTGACTCATAAAGATTTTTCATTTCTAATAGCTGTCTTAATTGAGCATTTTCATCTTTTAATGAAGCTGAATCAGCAGATTGTTCTTCTGCTTTAAATAAAGCTTTTTTTAATTGCTTGTTTTCTTTATATGTCCGTGATAAATCAGTCAAATCTGATTTAACATCCACCAAAAAATTAAATGGTTTTGAAATAATATTATCCAAAATAGAAACAACATTAGAAGTTGCATTCACCACACCTAAAGAACGAGTAGTAACCAAAAGTACAGAAGTTATTATTATCAAAACAGCAGTCATAATAAGAAATTTGGATTTTTTCATATGATTCACTCTACTCCAAAATAGATACAATATCTATCACACAAGATTCACAGATAACAGAAAAGGAGATAGCTATCGCTACACTCCTTACATACGGAGAATGGGGGATTCGAACCCCCGCGCCAGTTACCCGACCTAACGATTTAGCAAACCGTCCTCTTCAGCCTCTTGAGTAATTCTCCAAAAATTATTATGGGCACGAGTGGACTCGAACCACCGACCTCAC
>NZ_KV826451.1:6372-8942 GCF_001835915.1 Streptococcus sp. HMSC034E12 | reverse complement strand
TCAATTTTCCATCACCTCCTGACAACTAAAAAGACACTGCACAATGTACAGCACCTCTTTATTTCTTGATAATACTATATTAGCACGATTGTTAGACCAGTGCGCTTCAACCTAGTTCACATTAGTTCACATTAGTTCGCTTTTATCAACTACAACACCCAATTCACGGATTGCATCTTTCTTCTTTTTGTAAAAAGTGGTCTTGCTGCATTGTAAAAATTCAATCATATCATACACGTTTGCTTTCTGAATATACACCATCCTTAAAATTGTTCGACTTGCAGGCTTAGGCATTTTATCAATCAATTTACTGAGTTCAATTCTACGTTCTATCGCTTCAGCAGTTGCTTTCTTCATATACTCTTTTAAAGAATCGTGCATGCTAATGATATCTACATACCGTTCATCAATCTTTTGTTGTTGCCCACCGCTAACCTTGTTTGCTTTTATTTTCGGACTAGACAGTAAACTGGCTTCAAGATTGGCGAGTTCATCTATTCTGTTTTGAATTTCTTCATCTAGACATTGTAGTTCATCAAGTAACTCCTTTGCTTTGTTCACTCTCTGTCTCCTTTTTATGTTATAATAGTGTTGTGAAATTTATAACTAAGGGGTCGAGTGTGCGCTCGGCTTTTTTTACTTTTCGTGAATCGTCATGTATGGTTCACTTATTTTTACACGGCCGCATTTTTTGCACTCTACATAACCAAGTGGCCAACGACCATGTATCTTAACGTAATAATGCTTACAGAAAAAACGCTTTGTGTTCGTTATAATTCTTTCAAATAATGATTTCAATTCATATTTTATTCGGTCTAAAAAATCAAACATAGCCTTATTACCTTTTTTATTTACTTAATTTTGGATCAATAGGAATAACCATATCAGGATTAAAATACATAGGCGCTCTATTTTCTTTTTAGTCATCCCTTACCTCATAAACATCACCGATTTTTATATTTTCCCACTCTGATTTTTTTAATGAAAAAGTTTCTTTTATTTCCTTTTTATCAATTTTACCTTTTATTTTTATCAAATACTTTTCGGGATAGAATACTGGTACCATAACTTTTCCCGTATAGATATATGCAACGTATGAGTGGTCTATGTATTTATCAATCACAATACCTTTATCCAACTTATGGCATCCAGATAATGATATTAACATCAAAAATAAAACAACTGCCTTTAAGCATTTATGTGAGTCATCGCTTACATCGCCTTTTGAACTATTCAATTTATTATCAATAATCCATTGCACCTCTGATAAGTCTGCCTGCTCAATATCATCATATTTCTTTTCCATCTGTGCCACCTTTCAAAATCCTTTCTAATCTATCAAACTCTTTTTGAGAAAGAGGTACATTACGCTCTCCATTTGGAAATGGGGTTTTAAACTCTATTTGGTTAAATCCATAGGATAACCTTGCAATATCATTGGCTGGGACTTAGATAAAGTATTTTTTTGACACGCGCCAATTACATTGATGTTTTCGTACACATTCTTCCTTGTCTTAGAATCCAATTGATTCTGATATTTATCTCTCGCCTCTGTCCATAGCTTGCGTGCACTTTCTTTTGTGTATGGTATTTTAGTCATGTTCTACCTCAATTACTATGATGCTCTAATTTCCCTGATTCTAGTCCGCCATTAACAAAGTACGAACCGATCAGAATGGCATCTGCTTCATCATCTTTGACAGTCTTATTAAACTCTCGCTCGACAGTCTCGATAGATTGTTTTTTCATTGACTTCTTGCTGCGGTCTTTGTAGCTAAACTTCCAATGTTTCCGCCACGTTGACACGTTTACAAAGTAAACCTCATCTGCAACTAATCTACTTAAAATCATTCCTGTTACAATCCCTATGCTCATCATAGATTGTTGATTCGGGCCCATAACGTTATTTTTTTCAATCACAATATAATCAAATGGCTTTTTGTAAGATTCTATAGCTCGTAGCTGAATCATCTTTAACTCATTAGTCATCAAGCGCCCACGTTCGTAGAATGTTTTTGATTTTGATTTTGGCTTTATTGCCCCGCTCTGGACAAGGGTTGAGCCGTTGAATACAGCCCAACCAGTCACAGACGTAGAAGCGTCTAGTGATAATGTTAGATTACTCATTCTAGCTCACCTCTATTTCAAGACTGATAGTTGTATTCGGTATATCTATTTTGTTTTGCATTTGTTTTCTCCTTTTATTTCAACTCCGTTGCTATTGCTTCGATCACATTGACTGTGACTGAGTTACCTGCTTGTTTATATAGCTGGCTGTTTGAATTGACCTCTTGCGCCTTATCAAAAGCCCAATCTGGAAAACCTTGCAGTCGCCAACATTCTTTTGGAGTTAACTTGCGAATGCGGAAACCATCTGATATACCAAAAGTACCTGCTTTCGTGTTTCCTTGGTGACCGCTTGCCGTCAATGTCCCGACTATCTCCTTTTTGGACTTGTTATAAAAATCATAAATTTTTACATGATTATTCTCTTGATAGCTATTGTTGGATAAGGTAGGTGCTATGCTGTGCTGACCACCTTTATTAAATCCCCTTGCCTTTTGAATAAT
>NZ_KV826451.1:0-6272 GCF_001835915.1 Streptococcus sp. HMSC034E12 | reverse complement strand
CTTTATTAAATCCCCTTGCCTTTTGAATAATCTTCGGCTCTGTCCCTCCTCCTTGCATGGTCGAAAGAGTTGGCGCGAGACCTCTGGGATCGTACACTCTTGAGTTTTGGTCGTGATTGCTTGGCAATTTCCCTGCAACCACAATTCCGTGCCTGTCTTGACTGGTTAAGGTAAACATAGGCTCTCCGTCATCTTTAAATCTGCGTCCGTTTTGGCGTTTTTCTGGTCTTTCTGGTGTTAAGACTGGAATAGCGATTTGTTTGGGTTCTTTATAGTCTCTTGCGCATAAAGTTCCGATTAAACCTTTAGAACCATAAACAACGCCGCTTGTTCCTAGGGCTGTACTATTTGGATTTTTGGTGTTGCCGACAATGTCAATTTCTAGCTGTTCGCTATCAAATTTTTGACCTTCTCCTCCGAGAGGAAATACTCCTTTGGTACATTCTCCTCTAAGATGTCCGATAATGAACACACGTTCCCAATTTTGGGGGACTCCAAAGTTTTTGCTGTTAAGCACTTGCCATTCAGCGTCATACCCCAGTTCATCCAATGCTGAGAGTATGGTCTCGAACGTATCCCCCCCATTGTGGTTGAGGAGTCCTTTGACGTTCTCAAGGAATAGCAAGCGAGGTCTGAGAATAGATGCGAACCGTGCGATTTCAAAAAACAGAGTTCCTCTAGTATCTTCAAATCCTTTCCGCTTTCCCGCAATGCTGAAAGCCTGGCACGGAAATCCTCCGCAGATAATGTCAACGTGTCCAATTCCTCGAATAAGCTCATCTGTGACTGTTGTAATGTCATGTAGTTCAATTTCTCCTTCTGTGTTATGTATAGCTTTATAGCTTGCTCTAGCAAACTTATCAATTTCGCAAAAACCAACACATTCATGACCAACGGATTCCATCCCAAGACGGAAACCGCCGATACCTGCAAATAAATCTAAAAATTTCATTCCTTTATTTTCAAAAAAACAGCGACTGCCTTTGTGTGAGTTTGGCTAAATACGGGCGGTCGCTCGTCCAAGGTCACATGACCGATTGACACACTTTCTAGTTCGCTTTTAACGTGGTTCACGGCACGTTGGTTTTAAATTTCTATCAAATCATTCAAACTGATAACTGCATCTAGTTTTTTCTGACTTCGGCAATAGTCACAATGACCGCACTTTTGAGGTCTTTGTTTGCCTTGAACAACATCCCAAACCTCGACAATATCGGCTTTTAGGTTGCCCAGACCTTCTTCAAGCCATTCTTCGTCAATCTTCAAAGCGTCTTTATCAGGTACAGTTTCTTTGCTGACTGCGACAATAAGAGGTCTAAACTCCTTATCTGTCATCTGTTTTAACAATTCACGATACAAAGCCAACTGCCCGTGATAGCCAAAGTTTAAAATGTTATTGACTGCTGCAGGAACTCGTTTCCTTAGATCCGAGTTCCATTCTTCGGAGTAGATAGATTTCATAGTTTTCAAATCCACGAAATAACCTCTTGACAAATTGACACTATCGAGCTTGCCCTTGACTGGCACACCTTCAATTTCTCCATAGACAATCATTTCTTTTTCGACTTTATCACTTGGATAGCCATGATATAAGCGATTGAAGCCATCGTCATCTTTCAGGCTCTCAATCATTTTGTCGCCGATAATAAAGTCAGACTTGAGGTTTCCTTTGTTCTTGCCAGTTTTCGCAAAAAGTTTATTGCCATTCTCTGCCATAAACTTTTTATGTGCTTCCGGGCTTTCAAAATAGCTGTGTACATAGTTTCCGAGCAGGAGAGGGGTTTCGTCCCGCTCTTCTACCCAGATACCATTATCAACTGCGTAAGCCTTAGCTTGACATTGCTTGTAGCGTTTATAACGCGAGTATGACAAGCGACTAGTATCTTGATAATAATTTTCTTGCGTTAGTTCGACCATCACATCAAATCCTCAAGCTCTTTAAATAATTCGCCTTGTTCGCCGTCCAAAATTTCGCCCGTTTCTTCATTGACTTTTGGTGTGGTTGTTTCTGTTTTGGAAACAGCCACTTTATTTTTCGGCTCTTCGGCAGTTTCTTGCGGATTCTCAACACTTTCCGATTCGGAAACAGTTGGATTTCCAAGAACGTCATCAAGGCTTTCGGTTTCTTGCGGGGTGACGTCCTTTGTTTGTCTGCCGTCTTCGTACTCGTCAGCAATCGTGTTGTTGATGGCTCCAGCAAACAAGTCGCTATCATTGCTTGTATTGATAAACATTTTGGCCGCGCGATTGATAACAGTCCTCATAGCCATTTGGTCAGGAAAATCAATCTGCACATTCGTTGTCTTCGCCTTAGACCAAGACTTATCAATTTGTTTTTTAGTCATGACTTCCAGAAACTCTTCTCCATCCGTACGAGTGATGATGCAATAAGCGGAAATTATTGGATTATCTGCGTTCCGCCAATCCGTCTCATGTTTGACTAACTTCTTACGGCCATTTTCAACCGCTACCTCTAATGTATCTCCTTCATAAACAACATTTGCAATAACATCTTTAACATCTTGCAAGCCCTTAGTGACTTTAATAGCCCCAAAATATGACATTCTAAGCTGAACATCCGAACCATATTTGATAAAGTAGCATTGTTTTTTAGCCGGACTTAGTCCTTGGGTCACCATTTCTAACAAGGCATTATAAACACTATCTTGTGTACATTGCTGGAGCAAATTTCCGCTACTGGAGTTTTTCAGCGCATAGTATGCTGAGCTCAGGGCATTACTTACGCTGTAATTCGGCGCAATCAGTAACCCCTCGCCTTTCATAGCCTCGATGCGGTTAGCTACGTTCGATGTAACTTGTTTCTGCGTTAATTCATTTGCCATGTTATTTCCTCTTCTTTGTCTTTCTTAAATTCCAAATCTCACGTTTCAGGCGTTTGTTCTCCTGACTGAGTGAGATAATCTTATCTTGTTGCTCGTTGATAATCTCGCCCAACTCATAACCTAGATGTAAATAGTCAGCGCGCCAGTTATCAATCTCTGCTTGTAAATCTTTATCCATCCGCTCACCTAATCTACAAAGCTAGTATGGCAATGTGGACAACTAGTGTGCCAACCTTTGCTTTTACTGTTTGGATTATAGCCTGCAGTCTGTGTGTAGGGATTCTGCTTATAGATGTCATTGTGACACCGAAAGCAAATCCCGTCTGTTGGTTCAAACATCCCACTTCCCGCCTTTCAAATACATCTGTTCCATATCTTGCAGCTTGCCTAAACACGTTTCTTCAGAGACTTTCATCAGCTTGTTTATTAGCACGTCTGACAAGTCGTAGTATTTTTCCGAGAATACAGCGACCATTTCAAAATTGGACATGCTTGCTTTTAAAACACTTGTCATATACTGCGCCTACTTTCTGTGTCGTTTTTAAAAATAAATTTGTTATCTTTGCTGCCTGCCAAAATTCTATCAATCAAACTAGGCTCGTAGAGCTGCTTTAATTGACTTCCTGCGTAATTCGTTGTAATAATCGTCTTCGTTCGATTCTCTAAAAGCCGATACAGGAACGACTGCGCCCAACTGCTGCCCTCTTTGACTGTATTTCCAACGCTGGACTCTTTGCCCAAATCGTCAAGCACGAGGAAGTCAACATCTGTTAAGAATTTGAGGGTTCTTTTTTCGTCCCAGCAGGCGTCTTTAAAATTAAACGCTTCTTTCATCCGTGAGAATAATTCTGACACCGGCATGTAAACAACCGATTTTTTATTTCCAAACTTTTGGAAAGTCTCGTTGATTGTCTTAGCCATGCCTAACGCTAAGTGGCTCTTGCCAACTCCGGGTGGCCCTTGAAAAATGACATTGCCTTCGTAACGCTCTTTAACGTATTCTCTTGTAAAGCGTTTAGCAAAGTTCACGGCATTGGCGTCTTGCTCTGTACGGATTTCAAAGTTTCTGATTGTCGCTTGTGCTATTTTAGGTGAGATGATAGATTCTCTTTCAAATACTGCGTAACTCTTAAAGTTTCTAATTTGACTTTCAGCTTTTGCTCCCAGCTCTTCCAATTCGCGGTTGATTTCTTCTTGCCCGCATTCAGGGCAAAAATCAAAAGTGTTATTTGTGCAGGGGTTCGTTGTTCGTATCATTAGCACAGAGGGATGTTTGGGGCAGCGCTCGTTAATCGGGTAAGTCCTTTCATAGTATGCAACTCTTAATTCTTTAACGCTTCTTAGTTCTTCTGCCATAATTAAATACCTAATTTCTCATCATAGCCGTCATCAAGCATAGTGACTATTCCTGCTCTGCTTCGTGGCTTTACTCGGTTCTTGACCAGTTCGGGAGTATTTAAACCATCATGTTTCCAGTTATTTAAAATCCCTTGCAAATAAGAGAAATAAGGGCGACCGTTATTAACAGCCTCTTTGACTGCTAGCGTCAATAGTTCTAAGCTATTCTCTTCTAGCATATAGCGCATATCATCAATTTGTAGGGGTGTTGGCTGCTTTCCAAAATTCTCTACAATCAAATTATTTAATTTTCCTAAGTCGTTGACGACAACTGGCGAAGCCAAACTGTTCTGATTTGCTATACTAAATAAAGTGTTTCCACCAGTCGTCGTAGACGCACTTGTCTTATCTTTATAGTTATTATTAGTATAGTTATAGTTAGTATAGTTAGAGTTTAATTTTTGAACTTTCGCAAGTTCATTTTCTAAACTTTCGGAGTTTAATTTTTGAACTTTCGCAAGTTCATTTTCTGCAACATCTGTAACTCTATTGACGAAGATAACATCCGAACCATTGAAGACTTTTCTGATTTCAATCAGCCCAACATCTAACAACTCTTTCTTTATTTTGACTGCTGTAGCTCTTGACTTTTTTAAAATCGCCTCGGTTTCATCGATTGAAAAATGAATATATGGAACAGTTCCGTCAATCCAGTTGTTTTTAATTGACAAACTCAATCTATTGCGCATAAAACCATACAGAACTTTTGCGTCATTGCTCAGCTTGCTAAAACAGTCGTTTTCGAATAGTTCTATAGGTATAGCTATGAATCTGATGTTTTCTTTAATATCATTGACTGTATAGACCATTCTTGCTCCTATCTAATACTGCCAGCCCGGACTTTTCTTCCGAGCCTCTGCCAATTTGCGTGCTCGTTCTCTGCGGTCGTGCTCGATTGCACAGACTATATACATAGCTTCAAGTTCTATGCGTTCATCTTCTCGTGCTTCTTGCTCTGCTTGCTTTCTGGCTTTGCGCCAGTCTAAGTGGTTGACAAATGCGCCTGCCAAGAAGAAGAATGCTAGTGTTGCTACCGCTCCTAAAATTTCACTCATTCGACACCTCCCGTTTTAATAATTCTTCCTTGATTTTGGTCAGCATATCAATGTCTGCCAAAAGAAAGATTTCAAAGTCAGAGGGCTTGTTTTCGTCCTCAATCATGTGCTTGTTGAGGGCTATCTTGCCGTCAATCCACTCAATCATCATCTCAAGCATTTATTCTACCTCCTCAATTTGGTTGATGATGTCAACAAGAACTTTCTCTTTCATTACCACGACTTCTTTTTCAAGATAAAAACTCTTGCCATTTTTTCTGCTCAAAATTGTCGCAAATGCTTCCATGCCCAGACGAAAACCGCCGATTCCTGCAAATAAATCAAGAAATTTCAATCTATCCTCCCACTCCATTAGCGTCCGCAATCCGCTTCGCTTCTTCTGCTTTCTGGCGTTCTTTAAGCTGATACTCGCTATTCAGCTTGTTTAGGATAATGTCTTGTGCCGAGTTTTTATTTTGCAGTCTCTCGATTTCACTTGCCTTTTTCTCAAGCTCTGTCTTTAGTTCACTAATTTGTCGCTGCTGATGTTCGGTTGATGTGATTAAGCCGACAGCCAACAGCAGCATGACAAACGCTAAAGTAGTCATGATTAGATTAGCGTTGGCTATTGAGCGTTTGTTCGTTATGTGTTTAGCTTCTAGCGTGCTAACTCGTTCATTCAGGGTCATGCGTCGCCCTCCACCAACTCAGGGTGTATTTTAAGACCTGTAAATTCTTCAATTCCTTCTGATGTTGCGTTTCGCTTAAACAGCTCTATAGCAATTTCTTTATTATCTTCAAAGCTTCCGAGATAACGGTCACAATCCCCGCATTGCTCGCAGTATTCTGGTTCCTCGTAGCGGTCTAACACATACCAACCGCCGAGATGATTTTCGTATAAATGTTTCATCTTTTCACCTCTTCTTGAAAATCGTCGTCTTATCGCCTTCGATTTTCATAGCGCCTTTTGGCACGACTGAAAAGCTAACGCTATTCC
>NZ_KV826450.1:0-15172 GCF_001835915.1 Streptococcus sp. HMSC034E12 | reverse complement strand
ATGAAGTTCTGTTTCAATTTTATGCAGACAAAGGCTATATGGAATTGTCTTGTTGCGCTTTTGGAGGTATGTGTGGCTTTACTTTTGACACAGACGAAATAAATACTGGAAATATGAGCAATCTAGAACGTGAATGTGCTGGATATGTCCAAAATTATATTAACAATTTAGTTAAAGCTGGAATAATCGAGATAATGCAAGACGATTTAATGCCATCAGTAGAAGAAATGCAAGAATGGGAACTAGAATCTGCTATCGAAAACGGCGGTGGATTCTGGTTGGATAGGTGATGATAGAATGACTAAAATACTATACACAAAAGAGAGTACACGTAAGCTGTGGACAGAAGCGAGAGATAAATATCAGAATCAATTGGATTCTAAGACAAGGAAGAATTCGCACTCGCACGAAATGCACGAAACAATACTAGAAGATAGATGGCTGAAATATCGGATACGTTTCTGTAACGATAGAATAAAAGAGTTGAGTTGAGGTGAAGCAACAAAATGAGAAACAGACCAAAGCGTTATCCATACTCACGTAATCAGTGGGAAAAAGTCGTATGTCAAAGGTGTTGATACAAAATACCGTATGTATTTTAATCCTGATATAGTTATTCCTATTGATCCAAAATTAAGTAAATAAAAAAGGTAATAAGGCTATGTTTGATTTTTTAGACCGAATAAAATATGAATTGAAATCATTATTTGAAAGAATTATAACGAACACAAAGCGTTTTTTCTGTAAGCATTATTACGTTGTGCAACCTGGCGCATTTTCATTTACAATCTCGCGTTTGGTTAAGTGCCAAAAGTGTGGCTTGCTAAAAGAAAGAGAACCATACATGACGATTCACGAAAAGTAAAAAAAGCCGAGCGCACACTCGACCCTGGTAAAATCTCTAACAAGATTATTATACCATAAAAAGGAGATTGAGAGTGAGCAAAGCGAAAGCTATTTTAAAAGACTTGAGGAATTTAGATCTGTACATCGCGAGTTTAATTAGACGTAGAGACAAAATTGAAGCTTCGCTTTTGTCTAGTCAGAAATTCTCTGCAGATAAAGTTTCTGGAGGAATTAAGCGTAAGCAAGATGATGTATATGTTGAGTTGCTAACGACTGCACAAGACATTGAACGCAAAACTGTTGAAGCTTTGAAGAAGCAAAGAGAACTGCAAGATTTAATCGATGGGCTGGATAACTCTGATAGTCAAACAATTTTGAGTATGGTCTATGTTGATAAAATGACGCGTTGGCAAGTAATGGACGAACTCAATTGTAGTGAGAGCACATACTTTAGATTGTTGCGTATAGCCACTAAAGAATTAAACAATCTGACAGTAAATGACAGTGATTGACAGTAAATAACAATAATGACAGCATTTGACAGTGCATGACAGTTTCAATGTGCTATTATAGTATCATCAAGAAAACAGGGGTGAGGTGCTATTGAGTACCCCGCCCCTGTTAATTTCCAAGAGGTGCGCATGGCTAATCTAAGAGCTGATAAGAGTGGACCGCATAGAGTTGCGTTTGAGAAGAATAAGAAGCGGTTGCTGAAATCAAGTACACACTGTGGCATCTGTGGACGACTGGTCAATAAGAAATTGAAGTATCCTGACCCGATGAGTCCTGTGATAGACCACATCGTTCCTATAGCCAAAGGTGGTCATCCGTCAGCTATAGAGAATCTACAGTTGGCGCATTGGCAATGCAATCGACAGAAGTCTGATAAATTGTATGCAGAAGAACGTGTAACAGGTTCTGCAGTGATTGGCAATCGTAATTTGCCACAAAGTTGTGATTGGATTAGATATAAAGGGTAGAAAGTCCAAGAGGGGGGGTGACCCCCTACCCTTGGCAAGCGCGGAGCTTCACGCCGTCACTGTACATTTTTTCTCGCGTTAGGATTTGAAAGGTAAAAAATGAAGAAAATCAAGTGTTCAATTTGTGGTAAAAAGTTTGAACCCACATCCAGCAGGTCGAAATATTGCAGTGAGAAATGCCGTAAGGACGGGTCCAGAGAGAATCAGCGGAAGTTGATGAAGAAAAAGCGTGCGGCTAAAAAACAGGAAAAAAGCAAGAAAGTTAATCCTAACATTTTGCCGGTTAAAAAACGCAAAAAAAGTAAAAATTTGCTAAAACACTATCGAGATTTTAAAAAGCGGATTTTGGCCAACGAGGAAAAATTTAACTTTGTCAGCAGAACATTGGTCGAAGGTATCGAAGTGCACGAAGATAACTTTGAGCAACTAGTAACCGAAAAAATAAAGGAGCAATCAAAATGAATTACTATGGAATGGGCTATCTTAGGAGAAAACTAGCCCTCTATCAATTGGGCGTCAAAAAGCGCTATCGATATTATGCGATGGCAGATAGAGAAGCCTCTCGCAGTATTGTTATGCCAGATAATGTACGAGATATGTATAGGTCAGTTTTAGGATGGACAGCCCACGGAGTGGATGCACTGGCCGATCGGATTATTTTCCGTGAATTTGCAGATGACGACTTTAATGCGACAGAAATTTTTAATGCTAACAATCCAGATATTCTGTTTGATACAGCTATTCAGTCCGCCTTGATTGCATCTTGTTGCTTTGTGTATATCATGCCTGGCAATCAGGATGAGATACCTAGAATGCAAATCATTGAGGCTAGTCGAGCGACTGGAATTTTAGATCCAACAACATTTTTACTTACGGAAGGCTATGCGGTCTTAGAACAAAATGAGTACGGTGTACCAACCCTTGAAGCGTATTTTACAAAGGATGCAACCTGGTACTATCCAAAATATGGCAATGAATATTCTATCAGCAATCCAACCGGTCAGCCGTTATTGGTCCCTATTATCCATCGACCGGATGCAGTACGTCCGTTTGGCCGTAGTCGTATCACACAAGCTGGGATGTACCAGCAAAAAGCTGCTAAACGTACACTTGAGCGGGCAGAAGTAACTGCAGAATTCTATTCATTCCCGCAAAAATATGTGTTAGGGCTTAGTCAAGAAGCAGAACCAATGGAAAAGTGGAAAGCGACTGTGTCAAGCTTATTGCAGTTTACTAAAGATGAAGATGGGGACAGTCCAACGGTTGGTCAATTCACAACAGCTAGCATGTCACCGTTCGTTGACCAGCTTAAGATGTATGACGCTTTGTTTGCGGGTGGTACAGGATTGACTATGGATGATTTGGGTTTTCCATCTGACAATCCGTCATCAGTAGAGGCCATCAAAGCAGCTCACGAGAATTTGAGAGCGGCAGGACGAAAGGCACAGCGGTCATTTGCTTCTGGTTTACTGAATACTGCTTATGTGGCAGTTTGCTTGCGGGATGAGTTCCCATATTTGCGCAACCAATTTATGGCAACATCAGTCAAATGGGAGCCGCTCTTTGAGGCGGACGCAAACACATTGACTATGATTGGTGATGGTGCTATTAAGCTCAATCAAGCCATTCCTGGATTCGTTGGAAGTGATACTATCCGTGATTTGACAGGTATTAAGGCATCAGATGAGCCACTTTCTACAGTAGGTGGTGACGGAAATGGTTGAGGACGTCGTCCCTGGGCTACTTAAGCAAATCAAGACAGATTTCGAGCGTGGTCAGCTAAGCAGTTCAACGATTAAAGGGCTACTCGATAAACTCGGACAGAAACAAGCAAACTATTTAGATGCAAATGACTACGCTATAGAAATGGGTGAAATTCTTTCTAAGGTTCTAGGAAGCTCTCTAAGCAACGACACATTGCCAGACGGTAAAATGTATTACAATATCGCAAAACGACTCTTAAACGAAACATTAGGCAGGAATTATGAACTTGTGAGTAGTTATGCTAGTGATGTTCAGAAACAATTGAATGAACGCGCTAATATTCACCTCAAAACACAAATACCTGCATTGAATCAGGATAGAATTGATGGAATCGTCAATCGTGTTTCTTCTGAACAGGATTTTGATGATATTAAGTGGATTTTGCAAGAACCAATTGTTAATTTTACTCAAAGCATTGTGGATGATAGTATTGAGAAAAATGCAGAATTTCATCACAAGGCGGGATTGCAACCTGAAATTGTTAGAAAGTCAGTCGCTAAGTGCTGTGATTGGTGTCAAGAGGTTCAAGGTATCTATAAATATCCACGAGTTCCAAAAGATATTTATCGGAGACATCAACGCTGTCGTTGCATAGTTGATTATGACCCTAAAAACGGGAAAGTTCAGGATGTTTGGAGTAAAATATGGCGGAAACAAAAGGATAGTGATAAGATTAAAGAAAGGAAAGGGTTAAACAAAGAAGAGAATATCAGCGTTGTTAGAAAAAGTGCGCTACAACATGGAATTAAAGTTAATCCTATCAAGAGATCTAAAGTAAAAAAGACTGAAGAAGCAATTATTAAAGCTGTTGGAGGGGGAGACCAGACAAAGGGGTCTTGCTCTTCTCTTGCGCTGGCCTATATTGGCAATAAAGCAGGTTTCGATGTTTTGGATTATCGTGATGGAAAAAGCAGAACTTTTTTTGCAAGCATGCTAAACATCAAAAACATTAGTGAGTTACCGAATGTTCACTCGCATGTTGTCGCAGATACAAACGACTTTACTGCTGTTAAAAAATTAATTGGTCAAATGCAAGATGACAAAGAATATTATTTAGGAACAGGAAAGCATGCGGCAATTGTACGAAAAAAAGAGGGGCGGTTCCAATACTTGGAATTGCAAGCTCCTTTTGAAGGTAACGGGTTTAAACCTATAACCAATGCAGTTTTAAAAGAGCGCTTTGGTTGTCAACGTTCTCATTCAGTGTATGGACAAAAATTACAAGTTCCGAATGTATTAATAGATTCTGATAGTTTAGGAGAAAATGAAGAATTTCAAAAGATTCTAGGATTTATTAATACTAAGAAAGGTCAGCAAAATAAAGGAGATAAGGGCTATGTCAAATAACGATGATTTTTTAGAAGAACTATCTGAATTAGCTAATCAAGAAGATGACAGAATATGGTCTGAATCTCATTTAGATGGTTATAGTGACTTTTATAAAGAAAATGAAGCTTCGAAAGTTTGGTGGATTGATAAACTAGATGCTATAGGTGAGCATTTGTTTAGTTTTGACCAGAAAAAAATCTACAACTTGTTTGTGGACTATCCACATAATATGATGGACAAGGAAGTTGAAATTTTTGATAAAGAAAATCCGTATTGGAAAGAATTTTTATCAAATAGAAAAAAATAATCAGAATGGCGCTCGAAAGGGTGCTTTTATTATGCTCAAAAAGGAGAAAGAAAATGAAATACAGAAAGACACCTGTGGTGATTGAAGCGGTAAAATGGACAGGGAACAACGTCAGAGACCTTGCTGATTTTATGGGTGAGTCACAAATTAACTATGAAATAGAAACTCGTAAAATGTTCATCAGAACATTAGAAGGGATTATGGAAGCATCGGTCGGCGATTACATTATCAAAGGCGTGCAAGGTGAATTTTATCCATGCAAGCCGGATATCTTTGCTGAAACATACGAAAAAACGGAGGAATAAAAATGTTAGAAAAAGCAAAACAATTAGCATCACAAGAATTTTCGCGTCTTTCAGGCCGTGAAATTAAAGCAGAAGAATGCTTTATCGTCTGGTTTAGTAAAACCTTGCAGAATTGGAAGGCCCTTGTCAGCACGAATGCAATTTCATCAAACGAGAAGTGCGGTGACTATGCAGAAATTACTCATAACGGTGATAAGAAAGAAACTTATGTAGATGTATATGCAAAAGTTTCAAATCGGGCTATTAAAGATTAGGAGGTGATCCAATGTCTCCCAGCGATAGGGTTATCATGCGATGACGATTGAAAGGAAAGGTTATGGTTACTAAAACTAAGACTAGATTTGGCAATCAGCATCCTACTCAATCGGTAACTTTACATTATACTGATAGCTTGGCTCAGGAAGCCATAGAGTTTTATCAAAAGTCTGGTCGGGATTGTTATCCTTGGCAAGTATCTTTGCTTGAAGCTATTATGGCCATAAATGATGACGGTCTGTGGGTGCATCAAAAGTTTGGTTATGCTATCTCTCGACGAAACGGTAAGACAGAAGATGTCTATATTGTGGAGTTGTGGGGTCTGCATAAAGGACTTAGAATCCTGCACACCGCTCATCGTATCAGTACGTCCCATTCATCTTTTGAGAAACTTAAAAAGTATTTGGAAGACATGGGCTATGTGGACGGTGAGGACTTTGTTTCAAACAAAGCAAAGGGACAAGAGCGTATTGAGTTCAAGGAAACTGGAGCGGTTATCCAATTCCGTACCAGGACATCAAATGGTGGTCTGGGTGAGGGATTTGACCTGCTTATCATTGATGAAGCCCAAGAGTACACTGCAGAACAGGAATCAGCTCTCAAGTACACGGTAACAGATAGCGAGAATCCGATGACTATCATGTGCGGGACGCCGCCAACGATGGTATCAACAGGAACTGTCTTTGCTAGTTACCGCAAAAAAGTATTGGCTGGCAACAGCGAGTATTCAGGATGGGCAGAATGGTCTGTTGAGAAAATCCACGACATCAACGACATGGATGCTTGGTACTTGACGAATCCGTCAATGGGTTATCATCTCAACGAACGGAAGATTAAAGTCGAACTCGGAGATGACGAACTGGATCATAATATCCAGCGTCTGGGCTATTGGCCGACCTTCAATCAGAAATCAGCTATCTCAGAAAAAGAATGGTATGACCTTAAGGTTGAACTAATGCCTGGACTTAAAGGTAAGCTCTTTGTTGGAATCAAGTACGGACAAGACGGGACAAATGTTGCAATGGCAATTGCTGTGCGGACGGATGACAAGCGAATATTTGTTGAAAATATTGATTGTGTCTCTATTCGGACTGGCATGCAGTGGATTATCAATTTTCTCAAATCTGCAGACATTGAGAAAATTGTTGTCGACGGTGCAAGCGGACAAGAACTGCTAGCAGCAGAGATGAAAGAATTTGGAATCCAGAAACCAATCTTGCCAACAGTCAAGGAAATTATCACGGCTAATTCGCTTTGGGAACAGTCGATTGTGCAGCAAACGCTTTGTCACAATGACCAGCCTTCGCTGACTGCAGTTGTGACCAATTGTGATAAACGCAACATTGGCTCAAATGGCGGCTTTGGCTATAAGTCGCTATATGACGACCGAGATATCAGTTTAATGGACAGCGCTTTGCTGGCGCACTGGGCATGTTATACAACGAAGCCTCGTAAAAAGCAAAAAAGTTATTACTAAGTGAGTGCCGCAAGGTGCTTTTTTTAGTGCACAAAATTACCGAACTGCCGGGAAAGCAGGAGAAAGGATATTTATATGTCAGATTTTACAGCAATCACTACACAAGAAGAGCTTGACACAATTGTGAAGGCGCGCTTGGCTCGTGAGAAAGAAAAGTACGCAGATTATGACCAGCTCAAAACTCGTGTGAGTGATTTGGAAAAAGAAAACGGTGTGCTGAAGTCAGCAGCTGAAGCAAGCAAGAATAGTGCTGCAGATTACGATAAACAAATCGCAGATTTGAAGAAACAGGTAGCTAGTTATGAGACAGCAAGCTTGCGTACTCGTATTGCTTTGCAAAATGGTCTGCCAATTGACCTTGCGGATAGACTGCAAGGAAACGATGAGGAGAGCCTGAAAGCTGACGCAGAGCGTTTGGCCAGTTTCGTGAAGCCGGCTGAACCAAAGGCACCACCAAAATCAAATGAGCCGAATGTCGGTTCAGAAAATGACGAAGATGCAGCACTAAAAGGAATGCTGCGAAATATGAGAGGAGAATAATTTATGGCAACATTGCAATCAGGGGATATGTTCCCTGTACAAACAGTACAAGATATTTTTAGCAAAGTAAAAGGGCATTCAACCCTTGCGAAACTTACCACACAAGAACCTATTCCATTTACTGGTACAGAAACATTTGTATTCAACCTTGAAGGAAACGCTGAAATTGTAGGTGAAGGAAATCCTTCAAGTGCTGGAAATGCAACTATGAAACCAAAAGTGATCAAACCAGTTTTAATTACTTATCAAGCGCGGGTTTCGGAAGAATTTGTACATTGTTCAGAAGAAAAACAATTATCATATCTTAAATCATTTATTGATGGTTTGGCTAAGAAAGTGGCACAAGCAATTGATATTGCTTCTTTCCATGGTTTAGAACCCAAATCGATGACAGATGCTTCTTTTAAATCGACCAACTCGTTTGATGGCTTAATTACAGGAAATGTAGTAACTTTTGAAGCGGATAAAATTGATGAAAATATTGATGCTGCTGTTGCGACTATTACAGCAAATGATTGTGAAGTGAACGGAATTGCGTTATCTCCGGCAGCAGGAGCCGCGCTTGGTAAAATCAAAGTAAACGGAGTAGTTCAATATCCTGAATACCGCTTTGGTCAAAATCCCGATTCATTTTACGGAATGAAGTCTGATGTTAATAAAACATTGACAACTGTTGCAAGTACAGCTAAAAAAGACCATGTTATCGTGGGAGATTTTGAAAATGCGGTGAAGTGGGGATATGCAGAAAATATTCCACTTGAAATTATTGAATACGGCGACCCTGACGGAGCAGGTCGAGACTTGAAACGTTATCGAGAAGTATGCCTGCGTACAGAAGTATATGCTGGTTGGGGAATTCTTGATGAGCAAGCATTTGCTCGTGTGGAGGCTTAATATGGAATATATTAATAAAGAAACTCTTGCAAGTATTGAAACAGACTGCGAACTTGGCGGGGATTGGGTCCCCGCTTCGGAGCTTAAAGAGGATTATAAGCTGACTGTTCCTGAAATCAAGTCTAAACTTGATGAACTTGGAATTGAATACGATAGCAAAGCAGTGAAATCAGACTTGATTGCCTTATTAGAACAACACGAAGGGTAAAAGATATGAAGAACTTTGCAACAGTAGATGAGCTGCAGGAATTGTGGCGACCTTTAAAGCTTGATGAACAAAAACGAGCTGAGGCACTGTTGAAAGTTGTCTCTGCTTCGTTGCGTGTTGAAGCTGAAAAGGTTGGTAAAGACTTAGACAAATTGTTTGTAGCCAATGAATCGTATGCCTATGTTGTTAAGTCTGTAGTAGTGGATGTTGTGGCTAGAACTTTGATGACTTCAACAGATCAAGAACCGATGACACAAGTTTCTGAGGGCGCTCTGGGGTACACTTGGAGTGGCTCTTATCTTGTGCCAGGCGGTGGTCTGTTTATCAAAGATTCAGAACTAAAACGACTTGGTTTTAAAAAACAAAGATATGGGGCGATTGATATTTATGGTACGGATTAAAGGTATCACCGTGACCTTAATCGATAAGGTCAAGACGGGTCAGGATGATTTTGGTCACTCAATCTTTGAAGATAAGGAAATCGAAGTTGAGAATGTGCTAGTCAGTCCAACTACATCAGACGATATTACAACACAGCTTAATTTAACCGGTCGAAAGGCAGCCTATACATTAGCTATTCCGAAAGGTGATACTCATGATTGGGAGAACAAAGAGGTACGTTTTTTTGGAAAACGTTGGCAGGTATTTGGCCTTCCACTTGAGGGAATTGAAGATTTAATCCCACTTGACTGGAACAAGAAAGTGACGGTAGAACGGTATGAAATTTAAACTGAATCGTGCGGGTGTAGCTGATTTGATGAAATCAGGAGCTATGCAAACTGTTTTGAACAAACATGCTAGCAATATCAAAAATCGGTGTGGTGATGGATACGAGCAGGATGTCTATGTCGGGCGTAATCGTGCAAATGCTATGGTGAGCGCTAAGACAACCAAAGCTAAAAAAGATAATCTAAAAAACAATACTTTACTCAAGGCGGTGCGTTAAATGATTGAAATTATTATTAAAAAATATCTTGACGGTCATTTACATGTACCGTCTTTTTTTGAACATGAAACAAAAATGCCTGATAGTTTTATCTTGATTGAAAAGACTAGTGGCAGTGAGCGAAACCATTCTAAATCGGCAACTTTTGCTTTTCAAAGTTATGCAAGCTCTATGCAGAAAGCAGCAGAACTGAATGAAAAAGTCAAAGAAGTTGTTAAAGAAATGGTTGAGCTCAATTCCATTAGTGGCGTTCATCTCAATAGTGATTATAATTATACAGACACGGAAACAAAGCGATACAGATATCAAGCAGTATTTGATATCAATTATTTTTAAAAAAGGAGAAATTATATGTCTAAATCATCAAATGTGACAACGGCAAAACCTAAGGTCGGAGGTGCAATTTATTCAGCCCCTCTTGGTACAGAATTGCCTACAGATGCAACAGCTACACTCAATGCAGCTTTTAAATCATTGGGCTACATCTCAGAGGACGGACTTACTAACACGAATAGCCCAGAATCGGAAGATATTAAGGCCTGGGGTGGCGATGTGGTCAACTCTTCTCAAACTGAGAAAAAGGATACGTTTGGTTTTACACTAATTGAAGCGCTAAACTTAGCGGTGCTTAAAGAAATTTATGGAGATACTAACGTAACGGGAGAACTAGCAACAGGTATCACTGTCAAAGCAAATTCTACTGAATTAAAAGAACATTGTCTTGTTGTGGAGGTTATCCTTAAAGGTGGTGTACTCAAACGTATTGTTATTCCACAAGGAAAAGTGACCGAAATCGGAGAAGTAGCCTACAAAGACGGTGAAACGGTAGGTTATGAGACAACTGTTACTGCGTTTCCTGATAAAGAAGGGAACACGCACTATGAATATATTAAAGGAGCTTAATAGATGTCAAAATCAATTAAAGGTACGACTACATCAGGTTTTTCGTTTGAAATTTCAAGTGAACGTTTAAGCAACTATGAACTAGTAGAAGCAATCGCAGAAGTGGATACGAATCCTCTTGTGTTGCCTAAATTGCTAAAACTTTTACTAGGCGATCAAGCAGATGCTTTGAAAGAGCATGTGCGTGATGAAAACGGTCTTGTGCCAATGGACAAAATGGGAGAAGCTATTAAAGAAATCTTTGAAGCTCAAAACAAGGTAAAAAAATTGCCCTCCTCGCCAAAATGATACAAGCAGATGAAGACGCATTGATTTGCGACCTTGCTGAGGTGTATAACATATACGATTATAGACAGTTGCCTGCTTATCAGGTAGCTGTTTTTTCTTATGGTCTCAGAGAAGATTCTCGTATTAAGTTAGTGATGTCTGGACAAAGAGTGTCATTTGATACTCTTTTACAAGCCAGCATTTTAGATAGGCTTTCCCTGCTTACATGGTTTAAAACCAAAGATGGGCAAAAAGGGAACAATAGACCTGTTTCTATTACGGAGAAATTAACCGCAATAGAAAAAGAAAGCAATGAAATGGTCTTTATTTCTGGCGAGGAATTTGAAAAAGCGAAAGCAAAAATTTTAAACAAGACTGGAGGTGAGAACTAGTGGCAACAGAATTAGGACAAGCTTATGTGCAGATTATGCCATCTGCTAAAGGTATTAGTGGAGCGATTCAAAACGCTATTTCACCGGAAGCTAGTGCAGCAGGTAAAAGCGCTGGGTCAACCCTTGGATCTACTCTTGTAAAGGCCGTAACGGGTGTTATTGCCGCAGCTGGCATCGGTAAGGCTTTTACTGCAGCTCTGTCAGAGGGGGCAGCTCTCCAACAATCGCTTGGAGGAATAGAAACTCTCTTTAAGGGTTCGACTGATAAGGTCAAAGCCTATGCAAATGAGGCATATCGAACTACCGGACTGTCCGCTAATGCTTACATGGAAAATGTAACTGGCTTCTCTGCCAGTCTCTTGCAGTCTTTGGGTGGAGATACCGAAAAAGCTGCAGATGTGGCTAATATGGCCATGGTGGATATGTCTGATAATGCCAACAAAATGGGCACATCTATGGATCGTATTCAGGATGCCTATCAAGGTTTTGCTAAGCAAAACTATACTATGTTAGACAATCTTAAGTTAGGGTACGGCGGTACGAAAACCGAGATGGAACGGCTACTTGCGGACGCAGAAAAGCTGACGGGTGTCAAATATGACATTAACAACTTATCTGATGTTTATCAAGCTATTCATGCTATTCAAGAAAATCTTGATATTACAGGAACGACGGCAAAAGAAGCTGCTTCTACTTTCAGTGGGTCATTTTCTGCAATGAAAGCTGCTGCTCAAAATGTTCTGGGGAAATTATCTTTAGGCGAAAGCATCGGTCCCTCTCTAAGAGCTTTGTATGACACAACAAAGGTATTCTTTTTTAACAATTTTATCCCGATGATTGGAAATATCCTAAAAGGAATACCTCAGATTATTGGTTTTGCTTTAGAAGAAGCTCTAGGAGCAATTTTTGGAGATAGTATAGCTCAAGCGGTGATGGAGGAAGTCTATGACTTAGCTGTAAAAATAGGTGGAGTTTTTAGTACGTTTTACGACATGATTTTTGGGTCAATGGGGAAAAATAAAAATATTGACTTTTTAAAAATGATTGGCTTTGATGAAACGACAGCGACACAAATTGTCAATATTGCTGAGAACATCCGTGTAACCTTTGAAAATATCGGAGCGACTATCGGTAATATTGCTGGTATTGTCGGAAGTTTTGTTAGGGATTTATTAGGTATTGCTGGTAGCGAAAAAAGTGTAAACGGTGTTGGTGCAGCGTTTGAATCTGTAACAGGATTTATTCGTGCGGCATCGGAAAAAATTAAAGAGTTTACTAGCTTTTTAAAAAATAGTCCTGCGTCTTTAGATGCACTAAAAGCTGCAGTCGTTGGAATAACAATGGCTTTGACAGCTTACAAGGTTGTTACTAGCGTTATTAAAGGAATTGAAGCAGCAAGAAATGGTATTTTAGCAATACAAAATGCTTATACACTTGCGCAATTTGTACGCACAGGAGCACTAACTTCGGCAACAGCTGCGAATGCTGCAGCAACTATGGGAGCTAGTGGAGCTTTTAAAATATTTAATGCTGTCTTATCCGAAAATCCAATTGGACTTGTGGTAACAGCTATTGCAGCGCTTGTAGCTGGATTAGTTTGGTTCTTCACTCAAACTAAAACTGGACGCAAAATTTGGGCAGCTTTTGTTGAGTGGATAAAGCAAGCTTGGCAAGGAATTGCTGACTTTTTTGTTGGTCTTTGGTCTGGTATTACGCAAGGAGCAAGTAATGTATGGAATGGTGTAACGGCAATTTGGAACGCAGCTGTTGAGACTATCAAGAATACTTGGAATGGCATTGTTGACTTCTTTACAAATTTGTGGAATGGTATTCAAACCGCTGCAATCACTGCATGGACAGTTGTCACACAAACAATCATGACAATCGTCCAGCCCTTCATTGACGGCTTTATGAATATTTGGAATGGTATGAAAGACGGCCTTGCTCAAATGTGGGAAGGTTTAAAAATGGTCTTTCAAGGTGCTTGGGAATTTATTAAGTCAATTGTTCTGGGTGCAGTCTTAGTGATCATTGATTTAGTGACTGGAAACTTTACTCAATTACAAGCAGATTTAGGGCTTATATGGGACGGCATTAAAAATGCTGTTAGTCTTGTTTGGGAGGGTATTAAAACCTATTTTATAGGCGTAGTAACTGCCATTATTGGTTATGGTATTGCTATGTTTGAAAATTTGTCAAACGCTCTGTCTGCTATTTGGGAATTTATCAAGAGTGCAGCTTCTTCTGCTTGGACGTGGATTAAAACTACGGTTACAAACTTAATCAACAGTTTAGTTCAGGGAGCACAAAACACATGGAATAATTTCATGAACTTCTTATCTAGCCTGTGGAATACAATTACATCTACAGCAGTTGGAGCATGGAATGGTTTAAAAGCGTCTGTCCAAAGTATCATCAATGGGATTGTCCAAGGTGCACAAAATGCTTGGAATAGCATGGTTCAAAGCGTCTCTAACTTGGTTTCTCAAGTAACGGGTATTTTTAACGGATTGCGAAATATCAATCTGTGGGATGCTGGTAGAGCTATTTTAGACGGCTTTCTCGGCGGTTTAAAATCGGCTTGGCAAGGTGTAACGGATTTTGTTGGCGGAATAGCTGGTTGGATTCGTGACCACAAAGGACCTATTGAGTATGATAAACGTCTCTTGATTCCAGCTGGTAAAGCTATCATGAACGGTTTGAATGAAGGACTTAAGAATCAATTCAAGAGTGTCCAATCGACGATCAGCGGCATGGCTGGTGAAATTTATGATAGCTTTGGAACAGTAACATTTGATACCAACTTTTCTGACATCGATAAGGCAAGTGCTCAACTAACTTTATCAAATAATCGACTAGCTTCTCAATCAAATACAGATTCTAGTCAAGATTATGATTACAAAGACGTAATGGATATTTTAGCTAAATTAGCTAATCGACCTACTGTAGTATTGGTTCAAGCCAACAAGCAAGAAATTGCTAAAATCTACGCTGAACCAGTTGCAGAAGAACAGGCAAAACGACAAGCAATTCTAAATGCTGTCGATGGATTGGGGTGGTAAATTGGTAAAAGTAACTTTTAATGGTGTAGAGCTAACAAAATGGATTACTGTTTTGGACGGCTTTACACTTCTTGACGGCGCAGACTATGAACCGATATTCCGAGATTACGAAACAATAGACGGTTCTGAATATGTTTACTCTCGCAAGAAAAGTAAAAAGATTTCGGTACCTTTTTATGTCAAGTACGAGTCTATGGACAACCACGATGACCTGCAGAAGGTTCTCAACGTAAGCGAACCCAAAGAATTAACATTTAGTATTGCGCCGGATCGCGTTTTCTATGCTATTCCAACAGGAAATTTGGACTTTAAAGAAATCAAATTAAATGGCAAAGGTACTATTACTTTTGTTATTTCGGACGGTCTAGCCCATGCTAAGAATCCGGAATATTTTGAGTTCAAGAAGAACGCGCAAGGTGTGCTAGAAGCTGAAATTATAAATAATGGTAGCGCAGAGATTCCGGTCAACTACCGAATCAAGCTCAAACATGAATCGGGCTATGTTGGCATTGTCAGCCAATATGGCGCTATGCAGTTTGGAAAAATCGAGGAAGCAGATTTAGTGGAAGAAAAGAAAAATGTCCTCTTGGCCGCAAACGGCAAAGGGGACTTTAACAACTGGACAGACGGCTCTATTTTTCACGAAAATCAAAATAAGAAAGCGGTCACGACAATGTCTGCTGATTCTTCTTTTGGC